>JAYTQD010000127.1:0-4827 GCA_043746935.1 Acidobacteriaceae bacterium
TTTTGACGCAGCACGCCAGCGCGATTCTTCTGGATCCGGAATGGGGCATCCCAGCGTCGAAGAAGCGCGCCAAGGGTGCTGGGCTGATCATGGCTTACGAGAAGACGGGCTACGACAAGACCACGCCCGGTCGCCTCGGCGACTTGCTCGACCACTGGTCGGTGCGCCGCATTAAGGAACTGAATGCGGATTGCCTGAAGATTCTGCTTTACTACTCGCCGACCGACAAGAAAGAAATCAACGATGTGAAGCACGCCTGGGTCGAGCGCCTCGGCGACGAGTGCCGCGCCAACGATATCCCTTTCTTCCTGGAGTTTATCGTTTACGAAGAAGGCATGGACGAAAAGACCGTCGAGTACGCCACGAAGAAACCTAGCTTAGTCATGGAAGCCATGCGCGAATTCAACAAAGACCGCTACGGCGTGGACGTGATGAAGGTGGAAGTGCCGATTGCCATGCAGTTCGTGGAGGGGACCAAGAGTTTCAAGGGCACGAAGGCCTACACGCGGCAGGAAGCGAAAGACTTGTTCCAAAAAGCTTCTGCCGTGGCCACCAAGCCGTTCATTTATCTTTCGGCGGGCGTGAGCAACGCGGAGTTCAGCGAAACGCTGGAGCTGGCAGCTGAATCCGGCGTGAAGTTTAACGGCGTGCTCTGCGGGCGCGCGACTTGGAAAGAAGGCATTCCGGTCTACGCGAAACAGGGTGCTGCGGCGTTCCGCACTTGGCTCGAAACCGAAGGCGTCAAGAACATTCAGAACGTCAACGAGCGCCTGAAAGCAGCTACGCCGTGGACTGGCATGTACTCGTAAGTCTTGGTTCGCGTGGGGACGGCCGCCCTCGGCCGTCCCTCTCGCAGAATACCCTCTCCGTCTGTCATTCTTCGCTGACGCTCAGAATGACAAATTTTCAGAGTGACTATTGAGCCGGACCCGGCGGATCGTTCGTAACATGGAACATTTTCCCGTCGCGCAGGAACATCCGTTCCATCTCTTTTTTATTGAACGGCCTTGATCCGCGCCTCCCAAACACTGCCAACTGATTCCCGCTCTCATCCACGGCGCGATCGCGGTCAATTCCCTTCGAGACGGCCAGCGCCGGACCTCGTGTGCGGTAGCTGGCGATGAGCTTGGGTACAGGCTTAGGGCTGAATCCGGCGAAGTTCGGCGTGCTCACCGGAGAGAACAGTTGAATCACGCGCACACCGTTGCGACCATCCGCGGCGAAGGCGAACAGGCTCGAGCTAACCATGCCGAGTTTCACGTCATTGAGGTCGTTGATGGCAGCGTCGGCGGTGAAGACTTGGTCAAGGCGGGGTTGCTCGGGTCGCTCGACGTCGATAATGGCTAGACCCTGTTTCCCTCCAGCGACATAGGCGTAGGTGCGGGCGACGTAGAGATTGCGGGCGTCTTCTAAGGGAACAATAGCGCCGAAGACTGGCTTCGGTTCGGCGAGCTTAGTTACGTCGAGAACCTTGAGACCCTCGCGGTCCACCACAAAGGCATAGCGAAACTGCACTGCGATGCCGCGCGGATCTTGGAGAAAGGGCGCGCCGATTTCGGCGGTAATTTTGGGAGCCAGTGGATTATCGAGATCGATAACAATCAACCCGTTATTACACAAAATATAAGCATAAGTTCCCACGATGGAGATGCGGCGGGCGCCGTTGAGTTTACCCTCAGGATTAAAGGCTAGAGCCCGGTGCAGGAAGTTGTTCGCAGGATTGCCATCGAGCAGCGTGTCCACACCCGGGCTTTTACTTTTCAAATCTGGGTTGCCGACGATGACCAAGCCTTCGTACTTATCAGCCACGTAGAGGAAGCCATACATGAGGTGAATGGCCTGCTCTTCGTTGGCTGGATCGTGCGTACGCAGCGGATCGACGCCGAGCGTGGTGGGCGTGGCTACGGCGGTTGCATATTTCGTCGGCAGGTAGAAGCGTTGACCGGCGGGCGACACCGGGGCGGTGGTTGTCTTTTCGGAAAAATCTTTGTTGTCGATATTGGCGATGTCGAAAATACGCAGGCCACCCGCGCCCATGGCGGCGTAGACGTATTCCCCGCGCTGTTGAATATCGAGCACTTCCCTGCCTTCGTGCGCGACGGCTTCTTTGAGTTCGAGTTTGCTATCGAGATGCTTTTGATAGTTCGTGGGATAGGCCAGCTTTTGGAAGTCGCTGCCAATCACGGCGGGTGGCTCGTCGTGCTCGGTCACGGCCACGGCTTCGAAGCCTTCTCGGCCGGTCGCTACGTAGACGTAGCGGCCCATGAAGTTCATAAAGTTTCCGCCCAGCAGGAAGAGCTGACCCATCCAGGCGTTGTTGTCGTTGGCTTGTGAGACGTGGCAGTCGGTGCAGGTTTTGGTTTCCTTGGCACGTACCGTATGCGGAACAAACGGGCTGAAGGCTTCTCCGCTGAAGCCTTCGGAGGAAATCGTCTGCTGCTGATAGTAGAGCCAGTCGCGGTCGTTGTTTTGCGAGCTGACCAGCACGGCACACGCGGAGCGAACCGGGGCGACGCGGTGACCGGTAACGGTTCCGTCGATGCCCAGGGCGTACATATCGTCGCGTAAAACCTGGAAGTTGTAGGAAGTCCAGTTGCGCGTGGTCAGGCCTTCGTTGTGCAGCATGGGCTCGCGCTGATTGGCGGTCATGGAGAGGTGGCAGCCATAGCAGGTCGGCGCCCAAGAGGAATGGCAGGTGTAGCAAGTCATCTTGCTGTTCTGGTGAGCGAGTTTGGTTGGGTCGGCGGGAACCGCGCCCCAGGTGGTTCCGTCCTGCTGCATAGTCTTTGCCAGACGAGATTTTTCGCTGTAGTGCGAATTTCCGGGCGTGATGGTGTCGGCCACCTGGACTACTTCCCATTGCTTGTCTTTTTCCACCATCGAGCGCTGGAAGAACTTGCCGTCGCTCCAGTAGAACTGGCGCTCCTGCCAGGGCGTGCGGAGAAGAGCAAGGTTGGTGCCGCCTTCGGGCGAGGCTGTGCCGGAAGTCACGAGATTCGCTGGGTGCTCGATGGTGCCGTGGCAATCCACACAATCGATTTCGACGGCGTTGCGCGTCTCGCCGTAAAGTTTGCCGTTGCCGTGGCTGTCCTGCTTCAGGTGGCAGTCGATGCAGTGCATACCGCGTTCGAGGTGGATGTCTTTCAGGTGGACAGCCTTCTTGAACTTGTCTTCGTCGTCGGCGGAGACGGTCTTCCCTTCTTTGTCGAGCAGGTTACCCTTGCGGTCGCGGCTGAAGACGGCGCGGAAGATCCAGCCGTGGCTGTGGAAGTCGCCGAATTGCGTGGTCTTGAGCTGCTGGTTGAATTCCGGGGTGCCGGTCTTTTCCAGGAAGTCTTCGTTCGACCACAGCCCGCGGATGGCGGCACGTTCGGGGTTTTTGTTCTGAATTTCGAATTGCTCTTTTGGGCTGGGATGGCGCTGCTCTTTGGGATACATGGCCGCGCCGTCCATTTCGTTGTCCCACCACGTCATGCCGTAGTAGGTGGCGACCATGTTCGTGCCCGGGTGAATGTGGCAGGTAATGCACTGGCTGGATGGGATAGCGCGGGTGAACTCGTGCCGCAACGGGTGGCCGGATTCGTTCTTGGGGATGGTCGGGTCGCTGGTGGTGCTGTGGCCCGTGTTGCCGAAGCTGGCGTAGTGGCCGGAGTGCTCGGGGTCGCGGTCGTTGGCGTAGATGACGTGGCAGGCGGTACACCCGCTGCCGCGATAGTCGCCGGGCTGGTCGTTCGTTCCGGGCATGGAAAGAATGGGGTCGAGGAGACGCGTCTTTTGCAGACCGAGAAAAACTGGGTCGGTACGGAGCGACGTTCCGAAGCCACGCTCGCTAAGCTTGTTCTCGGGCTTGCCGGGGGCTTCGTCGAGGTCGGGATTGCCCAGCTCGCTGCGCTTGCGGCCACCGCGTTCGAATACGCGGAGGACGTTGCCGGGTTGCGAAATCTCCCAACGCTCCAGCGGATCGAGATACGGTAGCACGCCTTTCTTTTCGATTTCGTCTTTGGTCGGCGCGGGAAACGTCGTCAGGCGCCGAGGCTGGCCGTCGGGGCCGTAGCTTTCGCCAAAGTGCGGCGTCTTGAAGGGCACAGCGCCGTTGTTGTAGAGCGCGGCTCCCCAGAGCATGGCACCGTGGGTCATCATGCTAGTTTCGACCTTGCGCACTTCCGAGAGATGGCAGCCGGACTGGCCGCAAGTCTTCTCGGCAACACGCAGGTCCCCAGGGTTCACGAACTGGATGTAATCCGAGTCTTCGCGGAGCCAGCGCGTGTAACTGCGCTCCGGATTGGCGGTACTCTCGTTCGCGCCGAAGCGCGATTGCGGATGGGCTTGGTTCTTGGTTTGACGGTATTCCGCGGAGTTGGACGCGGTTCCAGCGGCGATGCGGGCTTCGGCGTTCCCGCCGTGGCAATCGGTACAGCCCAGGCGGACTGTTCCCGTCGGGTGCATCGAAGGCGTTTCCAGCGGCGAATGGCAACTCAGGCAACCCGAGGACTTGTGGTCGGCGTCGGGTTGAGGTTGTTTGAGAAGAAGGTGGGAAGAGCTTTGCGCAGAAGCTGCGGCCAGCATCAACGCCACTCCAACGATCAAAAGCCAAACTCGCATGCCTTGCCTATCCTCTGTTCCAAAGTTCATCAAAACTGAAGCTTTACAGTCACAAATCCATTCATCAGCGTGCGCCCATTGTATAGATCGCGCAGCCCGCGTCCGGGTTGAAGTGCCGCCGCGCCGCCGCGGATGGTGATGTTTTCCGACAGTGGCGGGCGGTATTCAAAGCCGAGCCCGAAATCCGTCCCGATGCTCTTGCGGATAGGTCGTTGGAACAACAGC
>JAYTQD010000128.1:0-12729 GCA_043746935.1 Acidobacteriaceae bacterium
CGGCGGACGGCAACTCGAAGATTGCGGTGCAGGATTCGGAGGTTTACGCCGATTGGCTATCTCTGGGAGGGGATGCCGAGCTACACGTGAGAAATTCTACCGTGGGGGCTTTACGCTTGGCTGGGGCGCGCCCCGATCTTGCGACCAGCCAGGTCCGGTTGAACGGCAGGAGCAGCGCCACGTTCGATCACGTCACGTTTGATTGCGGCGTGGTGGCTGGGGAAGATGCAACCCTCGTGATCCATGATTCTGTAACATCGCCGCAGTACATTCGCAGGTCGGATCGCGCAGTGGTTCGGACCGATCCGCCACTGCCGCACGAAGATCAGAACAAGAGGAAAGAATAGATGGATCTCAGTATATGCACGGACTGGAGCTATCGGGGACTGCCAACCGTCGTATTAGAAAACCGTCTGCTTCGCGTCGTAATCCTGCCTGAAGCTGGTGCCAAGATTTGGCAGATCACCTACAAACCACTGGACGCGAACCTACTTTGGAACAATCCGCGGATGGCCCCCACACGGTTGCCCATGAATGCCCGGTACGATGACGTGTGGAGCGGCGGATGGGATGAGCTATTTCCGAACGATGAGGCAGGCCTGATCGACGGCGAAATGTATCCTGACCACGGCGAGTTGTGGACCGGAGAGTGGAGCTCGGAACCGTTCAGTACCAGCGATGAGGTGGGTGTGCGGCTTCGTTTCACCACGCCCGTCAGCGCCATTGCATTCGAGAAGACGATCCGGCTGCGCCGCGACTCGCCACGCATTCATTTCCAACATGTTCTGACGAATTCCGGAAATGCGCCGTTCCCGTTCTTGTGGAAACTGCATCCCGCGATGGCAGTGACGCCGTTACACCGCATCGATTTCCCGGCCATGAAGGTCTCGCTGGAGCCGGCATTCCCTGGCTCGCTCGGAGCTGGCCCCACTGCCTTTGACTGGCCGTATGCGAAGATTGATGGTCAGGACATCGATTTGCGCCGAATACCGGATGCGGCGATGCGCCAACTTTACTTTTTCTATGGCGCAGAGATGCAGGCTGGGTGGTGCGCTCTCACCAACACCGCCAATGGCCTCGCTTGCGGCTTTCTGTTCGATCAAAAAGTATTTCCGAGCTGTTGGCTCTTCGCGAGCTATGGAGGCTGGCGAAATCACAACGTTGCCGTGCTCGAACCGTGCACCGGCTATCCCTTGAATTTTGATGCCATGCGAGCAGCGGGACGGCACAAAACTCTCGCAACCGGTGAAGTGCTTAGCACCGATGTCCTGTTCATCGTGCAGGAAGGACTGCAAGCCGTGTCAGGGATTGAACGGAACGGAACGATTGTAGGCAGCTAACTCAGTGCTGGCGCTACCCCGAACTTCTCTCAGGTCTGCGTTTCTGGCTTCGGCTCTAGCGACAATAGAATCGCCGCCACAATCGCCAGCGCCACTCCGAGGCCCTGGCTCGCGGTCAGCTTTTCGTGCAACACGACAACCGCGAACGCCACGGTCAACAGGGGATACAGCGAAATCAGCGAAATCACGATCGAAGCTTTCCCGCCGGACTCCAACGCCGTAAAGCTGGTCAAAGCTCCCAAGCCGTTCAGGGTGCCTCCCACCACTGCCAGCCAGAAGATCAGGGGCTTCACGTGCCAATGCATGGTCACCGTGATTAGTAAAACCAGCGAAATTGCAATCATGGCATAGGCAAACCAAAGGAATGACAACTGGCTGGAAATGCGATTGGTGGCGAGCTTCTGCGTAACGCCGGTAATTCCCCAGAACACCAGCGCGATGCTTGCAAACAAGATCCAGGGCAAAATCATTTCACACCATGCTCAAGAGATAGATTGCGACCAAAGCAAGAAGTAGTCCCACTTTTTGTACACGGCCGAGGCGTTCGCGCAGGAAAACAACCGCCAAGACCACGGTTACCAATGGGAATAGAGCCGTCACCGGGACCACGATGGAGGCTTTCCCGCCCACCGCCAGGGCGCGAAAAAACGCGATGTTACCCGTGCCACCCAGGATACCCGTCAGAAACGCCCAGGCAATTCCGGTACCGCGTTGTGTGCCGCCGCGGAGTTTGGGAGAGCGCACAAGAAACGCCATGAGGGGCAACAGTCCCAGCGTGAAGAAAATCTGGTTCGTATTGGCATCCACGCCGTCCGAGGCAACTTTCGACACCGCACCCCACGCTCCCCAGCACAGGATCGTAAGCAGCGAAAAAGCCAGCCACCGCGGCATCCCCGCCAGAGTTGCGACAGTGTTCTTTTCTAATTCCACAACGGGGTCAGGCATCGGGACTCCAATACTCGTAAGAGAAACAGGGAATGACCGGCGGCAGTGAACTACAGCGAGGCAGCGACCTCCAGCAACATCTTCAGGGTAGCGCCTGGGGCATGGCTCATGCGCTCGAACGCCTGCTGACCTTGCTCCAGAGGAGCGCGTTCGGTCCAGGACGTGATATCGATCTCGCCGGAGATCAGCAACTCCAAAGAGCGCTCGAAATCTGCGGGCGTGTACGCGAACGACATTACGACGCGGTGCTCTTTGCGAATGCTGGCAACGAAGTTCAGTTCACTCTTCTGTGCCCCCATGCCGAGCAATGCTACCAGCCCTCCGGGGCGGCAGAGGTCGAAGGCCATTTGGCGAGCGGAAGCGCCGCCGCTGGCATCGAGTACCATGTCAAAGCCGCGCCCCGCCAAGCCTTGCGCCTCCAACACACCTTCCGGGTTGACGGTGTTGACCCCAGCCGATGCCCCAAGCTGACGCGCGACTGCGAGACGGTCGTCGTTGACATCCACTAACAGAACATCCCGGGCACCAGCTAGCTTTCCGACGAGCAACGCCAGGGCACCCATTGTGCCGGCACCGACAATCGCCAAGCGGAACATGGGTGCGGGCGACGCGATCCGGTAAAGATGCACCAAGTTGGCTAGAGGCTCCGCCAATACTGCCCGGGCGGAAGGCAGGGTCTCAGGAATCTCGTGTACCTGGGAAGCAGGAAGGGCCACGATTTCGGCGAACGAACCCTGCGTATTTCCCAGTCCGAGCAGCCGCCACGAAACGCACAGGTTCTGCGTCCCCGCAAGACAAGAATCGCAATCGCCGCAACTGATGAGCGGGTTCGCCACCACCCTGCGTCCATCCGGCAGCCATCCCACCAGCTCATGCCCAAGTACGAGGGGCGGGCACCGTAGGGCGCTGTGCCCGAGGAACCCGGAAATGTCGGAGCCGCAGATGCCCGCCAGTTGCACGGCGATCTCAACCTCCCCTGCGGCAGCCTGAGGGCGGGGCTGGTTCTTCATTTCGACAATTTCGGGCGCCGTGTAAACCAGAGCACGCATGGACGCCGAGTATAGCTTACGTGCAGCACCGGAACGATCAATTAAACGACATTATTCACGTCTGAACGTTCGCGCTGGAATTTTACAAGTGGAAAGCTTATGCTGCACGGCGCGGACGTTATTCTTTTCTCAGGGCCTTGGAATAATTTCATTATGAAGTTCTTACGCTACGGGCCGTCAGGCCAGGAACGGCCGGGCATTCTTGATGCGGACAACTGCGTACGCGATCTGTCGGAAGTGGTTTCCGACATCGCGGGGGAAACCCTGTCCCCCGATTCCATCGCGCGCTTGCGGCAGCTTGACCTCTTCAAATTGCCTCTTGTGCCGGGTCATCCTCGAATCGGACCCTGTGTCGGACGGGTCGGCAAGTTCATTTGCATTGGATTGAACTATTCCGACCACGCTGCCGAAGCGGGAATGAAAGTGCCTGCCGAGCCCGTCGTCTTCATGAAAGCCACATCCGCCATCTGCGGGCCGGACGACGATGTGGTGATTCCCCGAGGCGGTACGAAAACCGACTGGGAAGTTGAACTGGGGTTGGTCATCGGTAAAGCTGCCAAGTATGTGAATGAGTCTGAGGCGATGTCGCACGTTGCGGGATACTGCGTGATCAATGACCTGTCGGAGCGAGCTTTCCAGCTCGAAGGTACCGGGCAATGGGTCAAGGGCAAGAGCGCCGATACCTTCGGTCCCATCGGTCCCTGGCTGGTTACGTCGGACGAAGTCGCCGATCCACAGGACCTGAACATGTGGCTGGAGATTGATGGTCATCGTTTTCAGAACGGATCCACTCGTACGATGGTCTTTGGTGTCCGCTATCTGGTGAGCTATCTCAGCCGCTTTATGAGCTTGCAGCCGGGCGACATCATTTCCACGGGGACCCCACCGGGGGTCGGAATGGGGCAGAAACCGCCGCTCTACTTGAAAGCCAGCCATCGCATCCGCCTTGGAATCGATGGCCTGGGAGTTCAGAACCAGAAGGTGGTAGAAGAAGGCTCTTAGTATCCCGCTCAACGACGTAGCTCCGTAAAGTGCAAAGAGGACACATGAAACGAATTGCCAAAGTCTTGCTGGTAGCCTCTATGTTGGTCTTGCCGGTCGCAATGCAAAGTCAGCAGGCCGACCCCACCAGTCCTGCCGTCGCCGCCGTAACTTCACAACTGCGTTCGCTGACTCGCATCTCTGCCGAGGAATGGCGCTACCATGCAGGCGACTTGCCCCACGGCGAGGCCGTTGGACTCGATGACAGCAACTGGACTTTGGTTAAGAAAGGGAGTCAGGCTCCAGAAGATGCCGTTTGGTATCGCAGGTGGATTGAGGTTCCGCCTACTCTGAACGGATACGATCTTACCGGAACAAAGCTGTGGTTCCGGTTTTCTGCCTCTGGCAATGGGCCAATCCCGCAAATTCTGTATTTTAATGGCCGGCGCGTAGCCATGGGCGACGACTTGGAACAGATTGTTCTACTGGATCCCGTGAAGCCCGGCGACCGTGTCCTGGTCGCGGTCAAGCTTCTCCAAACGGTGGATGTAAAGCATTTTGAAGAAGCAAACGTTCGCGTTGAGTTTGCCGCGACTCGGCCCAGCCCCTTGGACCTATTGCAGGAGATTGAGTCGGCTTCCGCTCTCACTCCATCCTTGGGCGCAAAATCGCAAGTCGTGCAGGAAGGCCTGGAAAAGGCTGCGAGAACGGTCGACCTGGCTGCCCTGCGCGATGCCAGGCAGCCTGCATTTGACACCTCCCTCGACAAGGCGCGCTCGATTTTGGTGGAACTAAAACCGGACCTACAGGGAACAACAATTCGACTGACTGGCAACGCCCACATCGATGCTGCCTGGTTGTGGCCCTGGACCGAGACCGTCGATGTGGTGCGGCGCACGTTTGGCACCGCGTTGCAACTGATGCACGAGTATCCCGAATATACCTACACGCAATCTGCTGCCGCCTATAACCAGTGGATGTTCGAAAAGTATCCTTCTCTTCATCAGCAGATTGTTAACCGAGTCAAAGAAGGGCGCTGGGAAATGGTTGGAGGCATGTGGGTGGAACCAGACCTCAACATGCCGGACGGTGAATCGCTGGTGCGCCAGCTGTTGATTGGAAAGCGCTACTTCAAAGAGAAGTTCGGTGTGGACGTGCGCATCGGATGGAATCCTGATTCCTTCGGATACAACTGGCAGCTACCGCAGATCTACAAAAAATCCGGCATTGACTACTTCGTTACGCAGAAGATGATGTGGAACGACACCAACCAATTGCCGCTCAAGCTGTTCTGGTGGCAGTCGCCGGATGGCAGCCGCGTACTGACCTACTTTCCTCACGACTATGTGAACGAAATTAATCCCGTCCGGATCGCCAGCGATGTGAATATTGCACGGCAGAAGAACCCAGGTACCCCGCTCATGATGCACCTTTACGGCATTGGCGATCACGGCGGCGGCCCGACCCGCAGCATGCTGGATGACGGCCTGCACTGGACCAGCCCGGAAAGAGTGATTCCGCAGATGAAGTTTGGCACGGCCCAGAGCTTCTTTTCCGACATCGAAACCAAGCTCGATACCGAACATGCACCCATTTGGAATTACAAGGCGCTTGCCGCGGGCGGGGGCAGTCTGCCGAATCCTCCGGAAGGGAAGCTCAGCCTTCCCGTATGGAACGACGAATTGTACTTTGAATATCATCGCGGCGTCATGACAACGCAAGCCAATCACAAACGCAATATGCGCGCCAGCGAAGTTCAGTTACTGAATGCTGAAAAATACTCTTCCCTGGCGTGGCTTGCCGGAGCCCCGTACCCGCAGGCACGGCTCACCGAAGCTTGGCAAAAAGCGCTCTTCAATCAGTTTCATGACCTTGCGGCAGGCTCTGGCATTGGCGTGCTCTACCAGGACTCGCAGCGAGACTATGACTTGGTTGGCTGGAGTACCGAGGAGGCAACCTCTCAATCTCTCAACACCATTGCAGCCAGAGTGAAGACCAGCAGCGCCTCAGGTGGCGTTCCCGTGATGGTCGTCAACCCGCTGGCGTGGTCGCGAACTGATCTGGCCACCTTGGATGTACAGATGCCCAACCCGCCGAAAGCTGGAATTTCCCTACTGGACTCCGAGGGCAAAGCACTCAGTTTTCAAGTGCTCTCCAAAGACTTGTCCACCCACAGCTATCATTTGCTTCTGAAAGCGGCGGGCGTTCCATCTCTCGGCTACAAGGTTCTACATGTTGTCCCGGGCGGCCACTCCGCGCCCACCGACCTGACGGCCAACGGGCTGACGCTGGAGAACGCCCTGCTTCGAGTTCAGCTTGATCCTCGCACGGGTTGTATCACCAGTCTCTACAACAAGAACGCAAAGTTCGAATCCATCGCTTCGGGGGGCTGTGGCAATCAACTCCAAACGTTTAGAGACACTCCCAAAGAGTACGACGCGTGGAACATCGACGCCGGATTCGACAAGCAGATCACGACCTTAGACAAAGTTGATTCCGTCGAGTTGATCGAGAAAGGCCCGCTCCGGGCTACGATCAGGGTGGCGCGCAGCTGGCAGAATTCAAAGTTTGTTCAGGACATCAGCTTGTACGCAGGGATGGATCGCGTCGACGTTACGAACAACATCGATTGGCATGAAACCCACGTGCTGCTGAAGGCTGCGTTTCCGCTGGCGGCGTCGAGTTCGCAGGCAACTTACGAGATTCCTTATGGTTCGATTGAGCGTCCTACAACGCGCAACAATAGCTGGGAGGCTGCGAAATTTGAGGTTCCGGCGCTTCGGTGGGCAGATTTGGGCGACCAGCATCACGGCTTCAGCCTGATCAACCAATCAAAATACGGATATGACGCTAAAGACAATGTGCTCCGGCTATCGCTCTTGCGTTCGCCCACCTGGCCCGATCCAGAGGCCGACCGCGGCCATCACCAATTTACCTATTCCCTCTATCCGCATTCCGGCGACTGGAAACATGCCCTTACGGTGCGGCGTGGCTACGAATTCAACTACCCGCTGCGAGCCTTGCAAGTGAGCGCGCATGAGGGCAGTTTGCCGCCGCAACACTCCTTCGTCAGCGTCAACGAGAGTAATGTCGTGCTAACGGCAGTTAAGAAGGCTGAGGATGGCGACGCGCTGCTGTTCCGATTCTACGAATGGGCGGGGAAAACTGGAGATGTGAGGATCAGCTTGCCTGAGGGGGCCAGTCGCGCAGCGTTGGCGAATCTGATGGAGAACAACGTAGGGGCGCAACTCTCCGTGGCAAATAACCAGGTTATCGTCCCCGTCCACCCTTACGAAATCGTCTCGGTGCGCGTCGAGTTCGGCCAGCCTCACTGAAGGCTAACCCCAATTCTCCATGCTTCTGAGTCTGCAAGCCCTCCATGGAAAACGACGGCGGGCGTCCAGCTGCTGGAGCATTATGATTGGGATCTATGCGTCGCGAAACTCGACTCTGGATCATTGTGACGTCCGGCAATGGGCTTCGCGACTCGGCTGCAGCCGGTTGTTTTCCTACTGGAGCGTCTGGATCGGGGGGCTGCCAAACAGGAACCCACGCCCGAAAAGTCACGCTGGAAATAGCACGCGACGATTTGTAGTTTCTTGCTATATCCGGTAAGCATACGAAACGAAAGACTTGGTGTGCAACGTACCCTTGACGCTCATCTTGTACAACTTGTTCAAGGTGGTGAACAAGAACCTCGCATTGATGATGGTTTTTTCGCTTTTGTCACGGACGCCATTGAAGGCGTCAGCTTGCTCGCTCATTTCGCGCCTTTGCTCCTTTTGGGGGGCGGGCACTACCTGAGCGCATTCACAGCAGAACAGTTGCAGGCTGCGGCGTATTTATCCGTCCAGTTGTTCGAACATGGCTTTGCCATCTGCCTGGTATTTTTCGGATTCGATTGCCTCACGATGGCATACCTGATCGTCCATTCGAAATTCTTCCCCCGACTGATCGGCATGCTGCTGGCAATCGAGGGCTTGGGGTATCTCATCAACAGCTTCTCGCTCTTTCTCGCGCCTGCGCTACAAGCCCGGATCTTCCCTTATTTCACGGTTACCGCGATCACAGAAGTAGCGCTGTGTCTGTGGCTCCTGGTGATGGGGGTGGACGTTCAACGATGGAAGGAGCAGGCCGACGCAGCAGGGGGATGGTGATCATAGCGCACGCATGCGCAAATCTTCCCATCTCCTTATAGGCAATCGTCGATTCCATACCAGCTTCCCTACGCCACTGGCCCGGTGAACGCGCAGACGGCTTGCGTGCCTGGCAAACATCGTAGGTTCCCCAGGTAAGCCTTTGACGCCAACAAGCGAAATCACCATCGAAACTGCAATCGGAGCCCGCAGTCACGAAGTCGCGGAACACATCTTTTCCGCCTCCAGAAACGGAACTCAGCTCCCCATGCTAGCCAACTACCTGTTCTGTGCCCCTGCGTCTGGACGCCTTCGCGACATTGATCGCGGAATCCACGTCAAAGCAATAGATCCTCAACGAACGCAGGTTAGCGAAGCCCGTTTGCGATTTATCAATATCCATGTGGCGCCGGAATGTCTATGCGAAGGTGGGCGCCTGGCGCCCTGCATTACCGATGGAAGTTCACGGATGGCACCATTAAAAATATCAACGCTTCGTCGGGCGAAGGGATGTGCGGCAAACCCCGACCGCCTGCAACGAAACGTTCAAGGAGACTGGTCAAATTCATCGCGAGCAAATGTCACCGTAGCTTTGCCGTGTTGGTAGATGTGCAGTTCTATCTCGTGGGTGGGTGCGCTAACGGTAAATCGATATAAGGCCGGAGAAATGGCCTTGAAGGTTGCTCCTTGTGCATCCTGAATTATCCAAGGCGTGCGAAGCTGGAAGCTGGAGACACCCGAAGGCAGGTAGTCGAAATCCACTGCGAACACTCGGCCCTTAAGGTGTATTCCGGTGATTTTGATCGATTTGCTGGGATCTCCAATCATGAATTGTGGAGGATCTGGGGTCAGCGCAACTCCGCCTGAGTAGCTGATTGTGAGCAATGTATTCCCGTGAGGCAGACGAAATCCCACTCTCGCGTGGGTGTCCTGCAGGTGTGGATCAAGTGTCGCAGCGATGGTTCGTTCCCCTAGCTGTGCGTTTCCTAGCTTCGCCCCGAAGGGAATTTCGGGATCAAACACGATCTCGACTGGAGCGCCTTCATTTTGCATCTGGAGTTGTATTTCACTGGCGGATTGAACTATCTGGATGCTGATTTGAGAGTGTCCCACTTGCAGATTCCGCAAGGAGATCGAATTCCAGCTCGGCGGCATGTGCGGAGCGAGGATGGCGCGATTTGATACTCCGTCCACTTGAAGTCCGAGTAAGCCGCTGACGGTTGCGGTGAAGAACGCTGCGGAGGACCAGGTTTGCTCGGGCACGGACTCCACTTCTTCGTGGTAGTAATCCCCGGCGAGGGCCTCATGCATGTGCCCCAGCGAATCGAGAGAAGTCCATGGCACGAGTGCGTTCCAAATCGACAAGGCGGTCGCAGGCCGATGCTCAGACCAGAATGTGGCTGCCATATCGGAGGTGCCGATCCCCCATACGCTCCCACTGGCATAGGAATTTGGGTCGTAGGTGCTGGCGCTGGAGGCTCTCCCTCGCGTGCCCCAATCGGTTTGAAAATCAGAAGATGCGACCCGGTCCATGAGCGAATCGGACTGCACTGGAGAAAGTAGGGGCTTCCCCAAGACTTGCGTTGGACCGATCCCGCGATCCCGCAACGGCGCGCCAGAACGAGCATAGCCGGTGATCCACAAATGCTGCCCTTCGTCCCAATACCTTGGCGCGATGGCCTGCGTGGCTTCTTGACTCATGGCGCGGGCCTCATCTGACGCTGCCTTGTTACCCGTTGCGGCCGCTAGATCCGCAAAGGCCTGCGACGCCCCTACCCAACTTGCGGACAGCGCCAGCTCATCGCTGAGGGCATCTTGTTCCCGCTCGCCTTGCTTTCCAGGAGGAACGCGAGGCAGCCCGTCCTTGGAATCCAGCATGGAGCGGCAATATTGGTAAGCCGACTGGATCGACAACCAATGAGCTTGCAGGAAATCCCGATCGGCGGTCACAGAAAAATAATCGGCGACCGTGTTGAGAAAATCAAAAGTTAAGTCCACATGGGCATACATGTAGGGATACTTCGCCCAGTCCAACGAGCCTGCGCTCTGCGACAGCTCATGCCAGATCATGCCGCTTTTCTGATCTTGATACTTAAGGATGAATTCGAGTTCCTGGCGAGCTCGGACGTACTGCCCCGCGGCGAGTAGAGCCCGAGTAGCGACCATTCCGTCGCCAGCGAAAAACCAGTCGTACTGCGGACGCCGCGCTTTGCGCGAAGGACCGTATCCGGCGACAAGGCCGCATCCGAGATCGGGATTGCAGACCCAAGCTTGATCGAGCGCGATCTCAGACCAAGCTAACGCGCGATTGATTTCAGCGTCGGGCGTTTCAATCTGCAGGGCATGGGTCAATAGATCAGAGTAGTGCCCGAGGGCATCTTTCTCCAGAGAGGTGTTGTCATCCAAGAGCTTCCTGGCAACTGCGCTGATATCCTGGCTCTGTCCGCTCCCAGCGATAACGACCCGGGCTGTGTTCTGGCCGGCACTGGCTCGAATCGTGAAGGCCATTCCTGGCGCGCGTCCAAGATGCTGGGCGCTGTTGGACGTTTCGTCGTGCGCCACGATATCCGGCGAACCGACGCTGGCCGTGAATCGATGCGTCGGCTCGGAAAGAAGATAGGCTGCAGCAGAGGAACTCCACGCCGTTTCCTGACCTCCGATGGAGGCCGGCCACATCAGATCCAGGACAGGGTTGCAGCGGATCTCGATCTCCACAGAATGGGCACTCTGTACTTCGTAGCTGATGATCGCGCCGGTTTCATCGAGCGGAACAAAGAGTTTTTCACGGACTATGAAGTCGGGGCCGGCATAGATGCGGGTGACAGATTCGGGACTGTAAATGATGCGCCGGAGGATGGTCTGGCTGTCAATCCAGGAGGTTGTGTCTTGTTGGCGAAAGGCTGCTCTGAACCCGCTGAGGATTTGCACGGGATAGACCCAGACCTCCAGACCGTCATCCGAGTATGCCTGGGAATAGCCGAAGATTGCGGCGCGGCGTCCATGAACTGAGACGAAGCGCCTGGGTCCGGTGGAGTCTGTACTCCAGGCGAGCTTGCTTAAGGAGTGCTCAGTGTCGGCCGGGCTCTGGGCCGCTAGCCAGCCAGAGCCAGCGATCAGCACAAACAGCGATAAGAACGCTGTCTTTGCGCGTTGACGCAGGTCGACTCTGTCGGCTCGTGGCATCGCGCTGGCGTTTTCGGCTACCTGATTCATGCGAGCACGACCTAGGGTAGCAGCTTCCGTGAGCAGCGTGCGGCACAACTGCCGATCCAGGCCAGAGCTTTCTATCCTTACCAGTCCCCATTTACAATCAGGCCGCTATGACAAAGCCCAACTGTGCGTCACTCGAGGATCGTCGACCTGTGCCATTGGAAAAAAGCTTTGGCACTTTCTTGCTTATCGTTTGCCTGCTTGCGATGTTGGTTTCCGGAACAGCATGGGCGATTCCGGGGCAGACTTCGGGCAGAACGTCGAGCAGCAGCACAGCGAGCGTTCCAGAGCGTTACGCGCCGGCATCGGATCCGAAGGCGGTGGTGGTCCAGGGCAACGCGCGCTTCACCGTCCTGACTCCGCAATTGATTCGGATGGAGTGGGCGTCCGACAGCAAGTTCGAAGACCACGCCTCGCTGGTCTTCTTGAATCGGCACCTTCCGGTGCCAAAATTCACCGCCCAGGAAAGCGCGCAAGGAAACGTCGCGATCAAGACCGACGATCTTGAACTGAATTATCGACCCGCGCCGGACTCCGACGGCAAGTTCACCGCTGATAACCTTGAAGTCAGAATCACGCTCAACGGTCAGCCTGTCGTGTGGCATCCCGGCGCGCTCGACACGGGCAATTTGATGGGCACCACACGCACCCTCGACGGCGCTCTCGGCGACAAAACGCGTGAGCCCATAGAGCCGGGCCTCATCTCCCGCGATGGTTGGACGGTGGTGGACGATTCCGCGCGGCCGCTGTTCGATTCGGCCGATTTTAGTTTCGTTGGCGGTGAGAGCAGCCCGTGGCCCTGGTTGCTGCAACGCCAGGCGGGTGATCGTCAGGACTGGTACTTCTTTGGCTACGGCCACAGCTACAAGCAGGCACTCAACGACTACACCAAAGTTGCGGGACGCATCCCGCTGCCGCCGCGCTTTGCCTTTGGCGCTTGGTGGTCGCGCTACTGGGCCTACAGCGACCAGGAGTTCGAAGATCTGGTGCATGGCTTCCGCAACAATGATGTTCCACTCGACGTGCTTGTTATCGACATGGATTGGCACTTGACGTTCGGAGCCTTTG
>JAYTQD010000129.1:0-1777 GCA_043746935.1 Acidobacteriaceae bacterium
CCGTCGCCCGAGGCGTAGAGAAACGACGACCGGAAGCGCATCCAATTTTTGTCCACCGAGAGTTCCAGCGCGCCGAGTCGAGCGTCGATGTCCACCGGGCGTCCAGCGATGGGGTTGAAATTGTCGTGACCAAATACCTGGTAAAACGCGTGGCTGACGTTGACCGGCCCGACATGTCCGCTGCTGGTCCATCCGAGATAGTAGGCGCGGATGCCGTGGGCCTTAATGCAGCTAGGGTTGGCCGTCGGCGAGCCGCAGTTTACGACTAACCCGACCGGCTGCGGGCGGACCAGAAAACCGTTCTTGTCGAAGTGAATATCGGCGTCGTCGCGGTTGTAGTGAAAGCTAAACTCCTGGGTGAAGCCTTTCGCTCCAAGATCTTGAAAATAAACGTTCGCGACGTAAACCTGTTGGCCGCGTTTCTCAAAGGTATTGAGGCCGCTATTGGTATCTTTTTCAAGTAGATAGAAGCCTGCCAGGTTGTAGTTAATCCGATTCGAGCGCAGGTTGCCGAAAATGCGCAGCCCCGGCTGCTCCTCGGAGAACAGAAAGCCCCGAAAGTCGCTATTGAAGTGCTGGATGCCGGCGCGGACAGACACGAAATCGTAGTTGGGGCTAAGGTCGTGGATTTTGGCCTCGACGAAAGCTTCCTGGAGGCTGGCGGATTTGGTGTCGAAGCGGTTAATTCCTTTGCGGACATCGACATTGACCAGGCCACGCTCGCGGGTTTGCAGAAAATTCACATTGAATTCCGGGGTGAAGTGGATGCGAAAGTCAATGGGCCGGAAACTGGTATCGCCTCGAAACAGATCAAAAGACAGGCGAAAGTTCTGGCCGATGGCGGCCTGTTCGCCGTTGCCGAAGAAGTTGCGGTCGTGCGGATTCTCCGCAGAGACACCACTGGGGAGCGGCAAACGGCGCACATCTACTCCAGTTACGCTTTCTCCGGTGAAATTGAAGAACCAGCGCTGCCAAAAGCCTTTGCCTGCTATCGGATAGTCGCCTTTGAAGCGATTGCGATTGTAGGGGTCGTACCAGTGCTTATGGACGTATGGGACATCCGGTTGCGTTGGGTAGCGCTGCCACTCGGGCATGGGAATCGACCAGCGGTCGGGCTGGGCCAGGAAATTGGCGTCGTAGGTGGGGACGACTTCCGGGGGGCCAGAGACGGCGTCGGTCTCCGGGCGAGTATCCCTCATGCCGGGATAAGCGGCATGGGCAAGAACGGGCAGCACTGGCAGCCGGGGAGCGCCTGGGAGTCCGGATGGGCCTTTAGCAGCTTGCTGAAGAGGGTTTAGAGCCGTCATCCGCAGGGAGAGGAGGCGCAGGTCGGCGGGGTTGAGATCGAACTGGGGGAGGGCAAGTGCCGAATATCCGGCACACTCGATACGAAGCTCGTAGCGGCCCGGAGGGAGATCTCGAAAGCGGAAGATGCCCTCGATGGTCGTAGTCTCCGTGGGGAGCTTGGCGGCCCTGCTGCGGGCCACTACGGTGGCTCCTGGAACTGGATTGCCGAACTGATCGACGATGCGGCCTTGGATGGAGGCGAAGCCTGCGTTGCGCTCGGGCAAACGGCGACCGGGGCCGGGTTCGACGGCAATGGAGGGGGTGTCGTTTTCTTGCGGCGGATACAGGGTGCCGACGGGCGCTTGCGCCCAACTCACGGCTGGCAGGGCGAGACAAGCAGCCAGCAGGAGGCGGCTTGCTAAGCACACGGGCGAGGACGCCCGTGCCTCCATCGTTCTCGGCTTGGCTGGAATTTGGGACTGCATGATTT
>JAYTQD010000130.1:0-4789 GCA_043746935.1 Acidobacteriaceae bacterium
GCTGCGGACTGAGTATTGGTAGGCGGTATTCTGACGGGGGCCGCCGGTGAAGTGCATTAAAAATCAACAATGCGCCAACTCCTAAATCTTGTGCGCCCCCGATTCTGGGCCATTCCCCGTTAATCGTTGCAGCGAGGGGGTCAGCCATGCGGTTTCCACGGTGAGGAGTCTCTAAGGTTGTTAATGAATAGACACCAAGCCTGTACTGTCTCCCAATTCCATCCACGAGCGCACGTCGTGATGCGGATCGCATGAGTGATCTGACGTAGAGTCCTCCCTTACTGTGGGCGACAAAATGTGCGTGCTGCACGCCAAAGCGCTCCAAAACGTCACGGAAGAGCTTTGCCTCAAGCGTCGCTGCACCGTCTTCGATCAGAACCTGCTCACCGAGATCCATGCTCATGTTAAAGGGAATTTTTCGAGCCTTCAATTCGGTCGCGATTCCGGGGTCAAGTGTCGCCCGAAATCTTGTCGATGGCCCCGTCTGAAGTGATCGACCGTCGAACCAATCGGCCTGAGCATTCCATCCATGAATCAGCACCACTGGATACAGAGCCTTGATTTCCAATGTCGCCTGCGCCCCGGCGCTCAGTTCCGAAATTTGGCTCCCCAACGCGGCGAACGCCTGCAACGGCGTATCACCTGCGGTGCCTTGAATTTGAATCCAATTCACACCCTTCACCGGCACCGCCGCACCAGTAGTCGCCGGGTTGAGCGATGCAAAGCGCAGTTTGCTGGAGTCGATCTGAAACGAGAAATCTTCTCCGCTGCCGCCGGTTCCCGAGAGAAAAAACTCGCCTACAGGAAAGTCATTTACGGATAGCCTGAAGCCATAGCCTCGACCGTCTAAGCTTGGCAATTGAGGCCGACTCATACTCAACCGAAGCGTTTGTTGCCGGGCAACGACTCCGTTGTTGATCAGTTGGTCGATATTGAGAAGATCTCCTTGGCTGGTGACATCGGTGTTCACCACCCCAGGTCCGACCACTCGGTCTATGATCAGTGGCCACTTTATGAATGAGTAGCCATTCGGAAAAAGCTGGCAGGTATATTCAACACCGTAGGAACAACTACCTCGTTGGATGCCTGGCGAGCCACTGCCATTCCAATCCACAGAGGCTCTAAACACCGAATCAGTCAGGCGCTCAGCGATCTGAGGCCAAGTCGAGCATTCAGGCACGAAGAAGCAAATGGCCAGAAAGAACAGACGAGTCGCGCAGCGGGGGGGTCAAGGACGATTTACGCAAAATCTAAGGTACCTCGAATGAAGAATCCATAGCAAGGGCGGAATCTAATGAAACCATAGAATCTGCCGGAAGTCAATACCTGATTTTACAAAACATCTGCCGCTCCACGCCATGCCACCCGCCCCGCTAACGCGCAAACTCGTCGAACTCCAACTTTCCACCCCATCTCCACACCGCCAGTTCTTTACTGGCCAATCTGTGCCTATTTTTCGGTCAGTTGGGCTCAAGAGTTTTTTTGAGGAGAGCGCGTATGCGGGCAAGGCGGCGAGACATTAACAATGCGAGCCTGGAGTGCTGGCCATCGCAGTAAGGGTGAAGGAGATTGATAGCGGTGAGAAGAGTTTCGCTGATGGAACCACAGAAGGAGAGAGCAGTGAAAAGTGAAGCAGGAACCGGGATCTGGTAGCGGGGATTTTGCAGAGCGGCCTGGTATTCGCGATGGAGATCCAACTGGGTGATCTCCACATAGATGAGGGTCATATTAGCGTTGTGATGGCCAAGCAGGCGCATCAGTGCTGGCAGGCTCACGCCCGCGCGCAGCAAGGACGTGGCATAGGTATGCCGAAGCTGATGAGGAACGAAGTGCCCTTGAAGACCGGCCTGAGAAACGGCTTTGTTGAGGGCTTGGCGCAAGTCCAACATCAGTTGAGTGCGGCCTCGAGGGCGAGCCAGAAGGAAGTCGCCGGCTGAGGAAAGAGGCAAGGATCGCAAAAAAGCCAATCGCTCCAGCAAGGCGCGAGCGGTATCGTCCACAGGAACCCAACGTTCACTGCGGGGCTTGCCATGAGGCACGTGGATGGACCAGCGTTGGTCGCCAAGATGACGCAGGCAATCAGGAGCAAGGTCGACGCACTCGCCGATCCGTATTCCGGTCAGGCGCATGAGCAACAGTGCGCTATCAAGCAGGCCGGTTGAGGACTCCCAATGTTGACGGAGGCGTGAATCGTCCTCGGCGCTGAGAGGGCGAGGGAGTGGGAAGTCGCGCTTGGGCACATCGGAGCTTCGCAGCAACTCGTTTGGAATGGATTGCGGCTGGCTGTCCCAGATCATATTGAGCAGAGTGCGTAGGCAAAGGACCCTCTGAATCCGCGCGGATGCCTTGCGCGGCTGGCCTTTGCGAGTGCGGTACGTCCAAAGCGCCTCCAGCCACTGCAGCAAATGTGGGTCGCGTTGCAGATGCCGGGGATGCGTGACGTCGGGGAAACTCTCTCGCAGGAACGCCACAAAATCGCGGATGGCATAGCGATACCCGGTGATCGTGCTTGCTTTGAGCGTAGTCTGAAGCAATCGCAGTTGGGTTTGGAGGGCGCGCTCCAATGGCGTGAAAGACGAGGCAGACGAGGCAGGCAGTCGTCTCACGATGCACCGTTTGCGTGGCGAGGCGAGACAAGGGCCAGTTTCTCCACCGCGCGAACGAACTCCTCATACACATCCGATGGGCTGAGCTGAACATAGAGCATGGTGGTGTCGACAAAGCTGTGCCCCATCAGCCGCTGCAGGGCTGGCAAACTCACCCCCGCGCGAATCATGTCGCTGCCAAAGGTATGACGGAATCGATGGGGGTTGGCCTTGGCCACACCGCTCTGCTCACGGTGGTAGCGGAACAAGCTCCGCAATCCCGCCTTGGTCATCGGCTTGCCTCGCGCTTTGCCTTTGAGACAAAGAAACACTCGGGAACTATTGCTCCTTGGGCGCTCTGTTTGCAGATAGCACTCCAGTAAGCGCGCCATTTCCGGTGCCACCGGCAGCACGCGGACCTTTTTCCCCTTACCGCAGACACGGATCTGCGCCTCGCG
Source organism: Acidobacteriaceae bacterium (assembly GCA_043746935.1). Lineage (GTDB taxonomy): Bacteria > Acidobacteriota > Terriglobia > Terriglobales > Acidobacteriaceae > JANXUC01. The sequence goes on from JAYTQD010000130.1 coordinate 3,044, forward strand.
CAAGGTCAGGTCTTCCAGATCCAGTCCCAGCACCTCACAGGAGCGAAGGCCATTGAGCAACAGCAAGCCCACCAACGCAAAGTCCCGAGCCGTGTGAAAGCTGCTCCAAAAGTGTTGCACCTGGTCACGGCTCAAGGGTTCGATGACTCGTGGCGGAACTCGCACTCGCAGCAGATCGGTTGAGGTGGTGCGAGGGCGACGGTACGGACGGCTTCCCGGCGGCCTCCACCAAAGCCGGTCAACGCGAGCGGAACCATGAGGCATGACATCGTGAAAGTGAAGCTGGAACAGCCTGCACAGCAGACCCGTTCGCTGATTGATCACTTCCGGCGAGGGGGCGGAGCGCTGATCCCGCTGGGCGCGGATGTAATCCAATAGAGTGGACTCGGTGAAGTTGCGGAGCGCCAACTGCGTCACGTCCACGCCCGTGCCATTCCACCAACGCAGAAAGTGCACCAACTGCAGGGCGTACTGCCGTAGTGTCAACTCGGCCAAACCTCGGATACGTTGCTGATCAAGGAACTGGTTTACCCATCCGATCTCGCCTCCTGGATTGGCCACCACCCGGTAGGGTGACGCACTGGCTGTCAGACTGGCACCATAAAACCTCAGTTCGATGGTCATCGGGGCTGCTCTGGCGTCGCCGCGATCCTCTTTGCGTCTGCCATTTTGCGACGGAGATACTCCAAATAGCCAGGGCGAACGGGTTGTCCCAGCAACTCCTCCAACACGGGCACGAAATAGGCGAGCGAACGGATGCGAGGCAACGGGGGAGCCTCGCGGGAGCGGCAGAGGCGGCGCAACGCACCCAACAGCAGAGCCATTTCCGCCGTTTCGCCGGAAATGCCACGGGCAAACAGCCGCTGGGCTTGTTCGCGGTCCGCCACATTGGCCCGGTCGGGTGTGTCGGGCAGTTCCACGTACCAACTCAATACCAGCGCGATGTAGATCTTGGCTGGCATGCTTTGTTCACAGGGTGTCTGCTCAGGGAACGAGGGTGACGGATCGCAGGGGTTTGTCATGGGGGACAGTTCGCTCCTCTCGCACTTGGGCTCGTTGGCGCACCAGGATGACAGGTCACGCTGGGCGATGGGACGGCCGCAAAGTATGCAGCCGACGGCGACCGGGTTGGTGGATTGCCTGGACGACGAGCCTGGAGGTTTCCCAAGCGAGCCTGGATTCACTATGCATGGAGAGGGTTGTGGTTGGGAACCCGTATCCGTCACTATTTTTGCGGCGGGATGGTCGTGGCGATAGCGGCACTGGCGAAGGCTGTGCTTTCGCCTGCCCCGTGGACTGCACTGGTAGCGGTGGTTGGCCTGCCTGTGCCGTTCCGCTCGGGCTTGCTGTCGGCAGCCGGGACTGCAATAGCGCTGGCCACGGTCACACTGCTCGCAGATCCAGAACGTGGCACCGCACTCCTGGTGCCCGCAACGCCGTGCCTGACCTACAATGGCTTCTTCCTCGGCCATCGACAGCCCTTGTTACAGACGAAGTTACGAGACGAAGGGAATCCCTTACGGCAAGCTGGACCCATCTTCGCAAAAGATGGCAACCCGTTCCGGGCTTGGCCCTTAAGCTAGACCGCTTGTACGGGAATGGCCCTTCTTGTCCGTTATCCAGACTACCCGATCTTATGGATGATGAGGCGGCCTTCGGCCGCCGAGGATGCTGAAAGTCGGCCTACGGCCATCCGCAATCCGATGATGATTCAGAGATGCGGATTGGCCGGTATTCGCGTTCACA
>JAYTQD010000131.1:0-1765 GCA_043746935.1 Acidobacteriaceae bacterium
CAGCTTCTTCAGGGCGCGTGTTTTCGGCTGCGTCTTTCGCTTCGCGGGCGGCTTCTTCGGCGGCGGCTTGGGCCTGGGTGCGGGCATGCTCGGGAGAGATGCCGTACTTTTGTGTAATCTCCAAATCTTTAACCTGCTGTTTCGCAGCCGCCGCCAATTGCGGATCGCCACTTAGCTTCAAGTGTTCCAACAACGCTCGGGCGGCATCGAATTTCTTCGCTTCGATGTAGATCTTCGCCAAGTTCAACTGATACAGCTCATGGCGCGGGTTCAACCGAATGGCCGCCTGCTCAGCCTGAATAGCGGACGTGATCCCGCCGCCCTCCACCCTGCCCACGCCTAGTAGATTGTGAGCCTCGGCAAAGTCTGGGTACCAGTCGAGCGTGGCGCGCAAATCCAGCAACGCATTGGCCAACCCCTTGACCGACTGATTGGTGGCTTGCGCTTCACGAAACTTGGTCGCCGCCAGGTAATAGCGCGACCAAATTTCTTTGGGATTCATCTCAATAGCTGTGCCAAATTCAGAAAAAGCCACATCCCACTGTTTGGTCTCCATGGCGATCCAGCCCAGAGCGCGATGCTCGGACGTTGTTTCGGGCGGCGCTTTCATGAAGGCTTCAATCGTAGCCTGCGCCTCGGCGCGATGCTCGGGGAGACGCGATTCCATCTCGGCGACTGCGATTTCGCCCTCCGGCTCGGGGAGCTTGGTCACGGAGTACGCGGCGGTTTGCTCGTCAATCGGCGATGCATATTGAACAGGCTGCTGAATGGCCAGCTCGCCGACTTGCCCTGTAGTCATCCTGGCTTCGTCGCGGGCCGCGAACAAATCTTTCTGCGCTTTGAAATAGTCCTTGACCGCCTGCTCAAACTGCTTGCTGGTCATGCCATAGGCGCGCTGGACGGCCTGCTCCACCGGCAGTCTCTGATTTTGCAACAAATCGAAGAACACGCCGGTCTCGGTCATTTTCTTTTGCGCCAGCAAATAGTGAATGGTCATCCAGCTCTGCGCATAGAACTGCGTGCGGTGCGTGCCCTCGGGGCCGTTACGCTGCATGGTGAGCAGGTCGACCATGCTAATCCAAATGGGCGCTAGCAGGAAATCCGTCAGAGGCTTAGGCGGCGCGGATTTTTGTTCCGGGTTCTGGAAGAGATTGCTCTGCAACTCGGGATGCAGCTCCGGGTCGCCACCAATGGAAATCCGTTTGTTGTCGAGCTGAATGCTGGAAAAGTATTCCGCCAGACCTTCGTCAAACCAGGACGTGGTAGTGGGATAGTTCCCTTCCAAGAACATATGCGCCAAGTCATGAGTCACGCTGCGCCAAGGCTCGGCCATGGCCAGGTTGAGCACCAGGAAATTACGGTCCTCACCGCGCAGCAGAAATGCGGGCGGCGGAGCCAGTCCTGCCTGCTGGCGTGGAGCGATGACGGAGTAGTCCTTGTCGCCGCGAAACGCGAACACTGTGAAGGGCATGGGCTGGGCTAGATCTTGCTTGAGCAGGAATCCGGCAAAAACGGCTTGCATTTGTTCGAGGCGAAAAGCCACCTCGTGACCGCGTTTTTCGCCTGCGTCGGTAATTACGGCGAAGTGAGGGGAACGAACCTCAATCCACCCGGAATCTGCCGCTTGCGCGCGAAGACCGGTCAACAATATGGAGATCAACAGTGTGCCCGGCAGGGACCAGCAAGGCCGGACCAGACGAGAACCCAGCCAGCAGGAAATCCGGGCTAGCTTGAGAAATGCCATAGCGAATCGAACCAGCACGAT
>JAYTQD010000132.1:0-1762 GCA_043746935.1 Acidobacteriaceae bacterium
CCACTGCATTTCTGGCGGCCTGCTCGGTGCCGCATGGTTCTCTCGTGTTGTCGGCGCAGGCGTCGGTATGCCTAGTATTCCCGATATTGCTAAGCCAGAATGGGATCGCTCGCCCGAAACTCCGCAAGGCACCCCGCGTATCAGCATCATCGTGCCCGCCAAAAATGAAGATCCTACCATCGCAGGGGTTCTCGGAAGCCTGCTCGCGATGGACTACCCCAACTACGAAATCATCGCCATCGACGACCGTTCCACAGATAGAACAAAAACTCGAATGGACGAAATCGCCACTAGCCCAGCTGCCGCAGGCCGCCTCAAGATTGTCCACATCACCGAACTCCCCCCACGTTGGCTGGGGAAAACCCACGCCATGTGGACCGCCGGCCAGCAGGCCACAGGAGACTGGCTGCTCTTCACAGACGCCGATGTGTTTTTTAGGTCTGATACTTTGCGGCGCGCTGTGGCCTACGCCGAATCTGAACATGCCGACCATCTCGTAGTATTTCCGACGCTGGTCATGAAAACCCCCGGCGAGCGCATGATGATCGCCTTCTTCCAAACCCTGTTTGCCTTCGGCCACCGCCCCTGGAAAGTGGCTGACCCCAAGTCCAAAGACTACATGGGCGTCGGAGCCTTCAACATGATCCGCCGCGCCGCCTACGAAAAAATCGGCACCTACCAGGCTCTGCGCATGGAAGTTCTGGACGATATGAAGCTTGGGAAAGTCGTCAAGAATGCCGGCTTCGCCCAGCGCAATGTCTTTGGCGACGGCCTCATCTCGATCCACTGGGCGAGCGGCGCGCTCGGTGTCATCAACAACTTCACTAAGAATTTCTTTGCCGTCATGTCGTTCCAATCCTGGAGAACGATAGGTTCGACCATCGCGTTGCTCTATCTCAACCTCATGCCCTACGTGGGATTAGGTCTAGCCCAAGGCTGGAGCAGCGCTGGTTACGCGCTGGCACTTTTTTCGATCTTCCTCATCTACGCAGGCATGTCCCTGCGTACCAAAATCTCGCCGCTGTATTTCCTTCTGCACCCTGTCAGCACCGTTCTCTTCAACTACGCCCTCCTGCGCTCCATGTTTGTCACCCTGCGTGATGGCGGCGTGACCTGGCGCGGTACCAAATACCCCCTCGAAGAACTCAAGAAGGGGCTAGTTTAGGCAGGCGCAGGGCTTTGTTATTCATCCGCTCCTTCTTCCACATCCAGCGTCGTCGGCAGCTTGGCTTTCTTGTGGCTGGCCTTGCGGTTCTTCGGTGCATGAAATGTCCCCGGAGAAAATTTTCCCTGCCGTTCCACATCAAATTCCTGCGGCGCCAGCGGCAGCCTCTTCACTTCGCCCCCGAGCTGGTCCCTATCTTCCAGAACAATCTCGGCTCGACCTTCATAGTCCTTAATCTTCCCGTGGATTTCCAGGGTCTTGCCCACTAGCTGGCTGAGTGCGCCCACGTACCGCAAGTCTTCCGGAAAAACAACCACCGTAAATGGGCAGGCAAGAGTATCCTCGCAAAAGTCAAGAAACGTCATCCCCTCCGGCGATTGGCTGACCTGAATCACCTTGCCGCTCACGCACTGCTTCTTTCCTACGTGCGATTTCGCTTCGGTAACGGTAATACAGGAGGCCGGAGCCTCGGCGACTTTGCGTCGCCCTCCCCAGGCCGGGTACAACAACGCCAGCCCAACCAAAAGCCCACCAAGCATCTTTCTCATGTCAATCCCCTGACGGAAAATAGGGGCCCGTTTTACTTTGTAGGTTCCA
>JAYTQD010000133.1:0-1761 GCA_043746935.1 Acidobacteriaceae bacterium
CCGAGAGGCTGATCCATGTTGGTGATCAGCGCGACCATGGATTTGCCCATGCGCTCGCCGGTTTCAACCATCAGCTCGGCCAGGAAGACTGCGTCCTTCTCTTCCTTCATAAAGGCACCAGACCCAGTTTTCACATCCAGAACTAAACCGTCTACGCCTTCCGCGAGTTTCTTGCTCATAATCGAGGCGCAAATCAAATAAGGACTTTCCACTGTGCCAGTGACATCGCGGAGGGCATAGAGCTTGCGGTCGGCGGGAGCAATTTCGGAGGTTTGGCCGATCATGGCGCAGCCGCAGGATTTGAGCACACTGCGGAATTTTGAGACGGGGAGATTGACGTTGAAGCCGGGGATGGCTTCGAGTTTGTCGAGAGTGCCCCCGGTGTGGCCGAGGCCTCGTCCGCTGATCATGGGGACCATGACTCCGCCAGCGGCGACTAGCGGCGCTAGGATGAGTGAGGTTTTGTCGCCGACGCCGCCGGTGGAATGCTTGTCGACTTTTTTGGCGGGAAACTCGGAGAGGTCGAGGACATCGCCGGAGCGAAGCATGGCGTCGGTTAAGACTGAGGTCTCGGCGCGGGTCATGCCACGCAGGATTACAGCCATGAGCCAAGCGGAGACCTGGTAGTCGGGGATTTCGCCGTTGGTGTAGGCGCGGACCAGATATTCGATTTCAAAGCGTGAAAGTTCGATGGCGTCGCGCTTCTTGCGGATGACGTCGATAGCGCGAATGGTTTCGCTCACTTGAGACGGAATCCTTCCGGGAGGAGTTCGGTGATGTGACTCTTCTTCCAAGCTTTCTTGGCTTGGAACACGACTGTGGCTTCGGGGCCGAACTCGTAGATGACCTGGCGGCATGCGCCGCAGGGGGAGCAGGGGACGCCTTGGTCGTTGACGACGGCGATGGAGCGAATTTTGATTTTGGGGCCGAGTTTTGCCACGGCGGCGAAGATTGCAGTGCGCTCGGCGCAGTTGGAGAGGCCGTAGGAGGCGTTCTCAACGTTGCAGCCAGTGAAGAGTTCGCCCTTGGTCGTCAGGAAGGCGGCGCCGACGCGGAAGTTGGAATAGGGGGCGTGGGCGTGCTTCATGACTTTACGGGCGGCGCTGAGGAGGCGTTTGTCTTCATTGCGAAAGGCGTTTTGCTTCGTAGTTTTTTTTGCCATGGTCTGATTCTTAAACCTTACCTCAGCGGCTAAAGCCGGTTTGCACCAAGCTGTTATCGCAGCGCTGAAGCGCTGCGCCGCCCAAAAGCTCACGACGGCGGAAATTTGAGCGAATAACGGATCCATCGCTCCGCTCGGGATGACAATCTCGGATAGAAGAGACCCAAAGTTGCCACATAACTACTTTTCCATCAACAGCACTTTTTCCATGCCATCGATCTCGGTCAGCTTGACTTCGATAACTTCGTTCGCGGTTGTTTGCACTTTGCGCCCGACGAAGGCTGCTTCGATGGGCAATTCGCGGTGGCCGCGATCAATGAGTACGCAGAGTTGCACGCGGCGGGGGCGGCCTTGCGAAAATAGCGCATCGAGCGCGGCGCGGATGGTGCGGCCCGTGTATAAGACGTCATCCACAAGAACGATATTCATGTCTTGAATAGGGAAACCGATTTCGAGTTCCTTGACCACCGGGCGCGGCCCGACTGTGGAGAGATCGTCGCGATAAAAAGTGATGTCCAACGTGCCGACGGGGACGGAACCCTTCTCGATCTGCGCGATCATTTTGCTCATGCGCTCAGCCATGGGCACGCCGCGTCTAC
>JAYTQD010000134.1:0-1761 GCA_043746935.1 Acidobacteriaceae bacterium
GCGGTACAAGTACGACCACGCGATCTGTGCCGAGGACAGACTTCCTCGACATGGCTCAGACCGGCTGTTGTGTTCATACTTGTGGGCCTAACGTTTGACTTCAGCGGCCGCCGGAGGCGGTCCGCTGGAAGGAAGGGTTAGGCCCGCGGGTGTAACTCACTGATCAGCCTTCGGAGTACGTGCCAATTGGCGTGCGGCTCCAGCCCGGAGTTCCGTGTCTGCACGGTGTTGGCTAAGGTCGAGGGTCTTTACGCGCTTTCGTGTTTCTTCGTATGCCCGTTGACACTCGATTTCGTCTTTCGCTGCGGCGAGCAGGCCGTCCGCACTTAGGACGATGTCTTCCATTTCGATTCGTCCGCGCTCCCGGAGGTCTTCGCGTTCCCGAAAGCCAAATTGGGATAGTAGCGTGCTCGCAATGGTACCGAACAACGGTAAAAGCACGAGGATCACTTGGGCATAGTCGGCGAAAGCCGGGGTCTTCATGAATGATGCGACGATCAACGTGGAGAGTGAAGCTCCAATGGCGATGAGCGAGAAGGCGTGATACAGGAGGTACTGTCGAGACGAGGAGGTTTCGTACCAGGGAAGGTCTTTGGCCTTGAGTCGCTCGATATAGACGCGCAAGAGCTCGCGGCAGGAATTTTGAGGTGATGGGGCTGACATTTAACATTCCTCTGGCAGTGGAAGGCCTAACGTTTGACATGAGGGGTGCACAAAAGGCGCAGCCTTTTGGGCATCCCCTCGATGGAAGGGTTAGGCCTCACGCGGGGCAAAAGCAAACCGACCTTCGAGACGCGGAACTTCGGTAGTAGGTTGCATGGCTCAAGCGTAGCAGTAACAACCCCGACCGTGGCGAAAAGCCGCTGCCGCGCATAGCGGCAGCACCAAGTGAGTGACTAACATTTGCCTTCGCTGGCGCCTCAAGCGCCAGCGCTGAACGTAAGCAAGCTTTCGATTGGGTACGGTGGGTTGCGAATGCAAACCAGAACTGGGTTTGATTTGAGCGCTTCGGTGCGCCCAGCCGGCGACGAACAACAACACGTGCACGGCCTTTGGTGGAAAGCGCTTTGCGCTTCGCTCGATGCTCACGAACCGATTGGTGTTCATATGAGGCCTAACGTTTGACATGAGCGGCAGACAAAGGGCGCAGCCCTTTGACTGTCCGCTCGATGGAAGGGTTAGGTTGCATCGTCGGTTGCGGCACCAAAGACGGACCACTTGCTGAGATAGTGCGCGATGTCACCCTTGTTGACTTGATGCCACTCCGATTTTGCTTCAGTTCGGCTAACGACTGACACCATTTTGCTGGCGACAACTTTGCTTGGGACGACGTAGTACTCGATGACTTCAGCGTCTTTCTTGGAGTGAATGTTCACAAGGACATAGATATGCGTCTTCGAGTGGATATCGCGGGCCTTGGCTCCAACTAGCCAGAAGGAGGCTGGCTTGGCGTTCGTCTTGACTTGAACGGAATACGTGCGCTTGCACTTCTGATCGGTGGCAAGAATATCAGCACCAATGGCGCTGCGCGACGTTGGCGAGGCAATGAAGCCCAGCCGCGATAGCTCAGACGCGACTAGGTAAACACCACGCATTCCCGTAAGGTGACCGTTGACTCGCACAACTTCTCCTTCTGCAACCTAACGTTTGAGGTAAGCGGCAGACAAAAGGCGCAGCCTTTTGGGCATCCCCTCGATGGAAGGGTTAGGCCTCATTCTGCGATTCAAGCTCAGCCTTGATTTCAGCCAGTTTTGCTTCTAG
>JAYTQD010000135.1:0-28481 GCA_043746935.1 Acidobacteriaceae bacterium
TTGCTCATCCTGGAGTATCCAGGATCCGTCGAGCGGCGTGACTCGGGATCGTTGTCCAGCTCGATACCGACCTCGATCTCGGCCAGAGCTACTGTGCCGAAGTCCGGGATCATGAGCAGGTTCCCGACGGTTTTCAGTCCTGGAATTGGGATCTTGCTGATGTCGATGCTGTGGACCAGTGAGCATGTGACGCTGATGGCCTCTTCGTAGTCGTTGCCGCTGCCATTGCTGGTGAGCTTGTCGATATTGGTGAGCGTCTTATCATACTTCTCTTGCAGTATTTCAGGAAGACCCGGCATCTTGGCGAGGGATTTAACTTGGTTGCTGACGGCTCCGAGGAACTGAGCATCGGTGACATAGGGCCGATCACAATCTGGCTTTTCCCCGCAAACTCCGAGATTCAGGATGGGATTGAGAGGGAAACCACCGAGTTGTAAATTGGTGAATTGCGTGCCCAAGAATGTTACAGCGGGAACGTGACCATTGTCGTAGGCATGGTTGGTGGAAACCTGGGAGACGACACGGTCGGCGGTCATGACTTCAAAAACGTTCAGGCCTTCCAGGATCGAGGTCGATAGAGTCACCCAGCCCGGATGCTTGACGCTGGGGCTGCCCGAAACGCGGGTGAGACCCCTCTTGAAGGAGATAAATCCTTCGAGGCTGAAGTCCTCGGTGACGCGAGTGAGATGGCCGCCGCGCCGGTCTTTCAAAGAAACAGGAACCTGCTGTTCGATTTTTTGCTCAATGGGGCGTTTCAAGTTTCCGCTGAGGACGTCCGCCTCGGCATGGTAGATGTGGTAGTGGCCTGTCTCTTCAAGCACTTCGGTTGAACTATCTTTCACTCCCCGCATGGTAGTTTGCTCCCCTCTTGGATCTTCTATTCTTTAGATTTACTTCTGAATTTGTAACTCAAACGACGTGCGACCGACTTCCTTGCTTTCGCCAGCGGCATTTACTCCCCGCACCACGAGCGCATACGTCCCGGGCGGACGATTCGAACCCGGCACCCGCACCGCCCACTCGTCTTGTGCTTCTGTCTGGGCCCCTGTTGCCGGAATCGTGAGCGACCATTCCACCTTGCCGGCCGGGTTATACAAGTCCGCGATGTATTGGGAGTAGCTGCCATCCGGCGGAATTCTCACCATCAGCATGAAGCCCTGCCCGGGAAGCGTCGAAACCACTTTCTCCCCCAACCCGAACGTCCCGATATTCACGGACGCCCAAGGCAATACCTGCGGGTGATTCGCGGCTTGTAACAACTGCGGAACAGTGACCAAGTTCTGGTATCCCACCACCGCCAGCAGCACCGCGAGCACCGGCGCAACTAATGCCGGCCGCAACCAGCCCAGCCATACCGGTACCGGAGAAGGCTTGGGGATAAGCACCGGCATTTCTGCCAACACGATCTTGCTCTGCTCCACGAACACGGCCCCGGCGCCCACATCGACCGCGCACTCATGACACTCAAAATAGTGCTCTTCAAACTCCTCCCGCGCCTCCGGGGAGAGCTCATCCAGCAGATATTGTTCCGTCATATTGAGGCGGATTGCCTCGTCATGCTCCATACGCGACATTCCCCTTCACCTACAGTAGTGCGGTGACAGCACAAAACGTTACAAGTCTCCAAAACTCAATCGGAGGCCCCCTCTTACGCCCAGGGAGGGTTTTTCACAAGTGGGACCTAAACTTCCTTTTCGCCCGCAGCACCAGAACCCTCAAATTATCGCGACTCACTCCAAAATCCTTGCAAACCTCATCTTTGTCCCGCTCCTCCAGGAATACTTCCCGGAGGATCCGGCGGTCCCTTTCCCCCATTGCCTCCAGAATCTTGCGAACTTTGCTTTGCGTTTCTTTGTGTCCAATGATGTCCACTGCATTCATTCCCGTATCCGGAATTCCATCTGTTGCATATTCCTCGGGTTGTTCCAGAGCTGGACGCCGGTAGTGTTCCCGCAAAATATTGCCGCACACGGAATTCACAAAAGCCCCGAGTCGCTTCGGATCGCGAATTCCATTTTCTTTCTTCAGCGCCGAGAACACGCGCACGAATGTCTCCTGCCGCACATCCTCAATGTCCTGGCGGGAGCGGAGCCGCGACCGTAACTTCAGCTGAATGAGGGCGCTAAAATACGCGACGAAATGTTCCTGAGTCCGGAAGTCACCCGCACGGAGCCGTTCCAAATAGCCGTCGTCAAACTCATAGAATTCCAAGTGGGGGGCCTCAAAACGCCAGCTAAGTGTCCCGAATTCTACACCTTCCGGACAGGGCGCTCAATTTTATTAGGAACGGGCTGAGGCACGGGGTTTTAGGTGTCCGGCCTGGCAGAAAAACCGTGAAACGCTAGCGGCATCTCTTGCACTATGTCAGTGACATGACCCGCGGGATCGGTAAATCGGCCCAATTCGATCCGCAACCCATGTTTTTACCGATGTCTGCGAGCGCACTCGTCCCTAGCCTCACTCGGGGGGAACGTCGGCCACCGATTTTGGGTCTAATTGGCCAGCGCCGGGGGCTGGGACGAGGCCTCCGCAGGCCGAAGGAAGCGCCTATGAGCGGCAAGCTGTTTTTTGCTCTTCTGAGCCTTGGTTTGGTCATCTCGATCTGGGCCGAAACCGGTCGTTCCCAAAGCATGCGGGAGCAAGCCCAGTACGCCATTCAGCGGCCTGCGAAAGTGGACATTCTCCCGGTCGACCAGCTCAATCAAACCACCCGTCCTGTCCGCGTCCAGGTTGTGCTCCGCACCGGTGCCGGCCAGCCGGTCGCCGCATTGGAAGCCACCACGGTGGAAGTCACGGCCACGCAACCCTCGGGCCAAATCGTCCGGCAATCCGTCGCGTTCGCCCCAGGTGAAGCCTCCAAGACTACCGAGCTTTCCATCTCGGAATCCGGAGTCAGCAAACTTCGTGTCCGTCACGAGAACGATCAGCTCCTGGAAAGCACCAATTACGTCAACGTTGCTCCGCTGCCCAAACCGCCATCCAAGCCGAAGAATCGTTTCAAAAAAATGTCGAAGGTCGGCCAGCAGCACTCCGAACTTCGTTTGCCAAACGGATTCACTCCTCGCGGCGGATTCCCGCGGCTGCTCCGCGCTGCTCTTTATCAAGCGCCGAATCAACCGGCTGCGTTCCCGAACACTGTCGCCGGGCCGCAACTCATGTTGAAAGTCTCAGGAGAGAATGATGCCGAAGGCGTCCGCGCGGACGGCGTAGCTTTCGCCCGCGTCCAGATTTTCTATATGGGATCGGAGCCTCCACAAAAAGACATCAAGGTTTGGGTCCAGCCCAGTAATGGGGATATCAGCGCCAATCCCATCATTATCCCCAGGGATCAACTCATGGGAGAAGCGCACTGGACCTCGAAGTCCCAGGTCGCCGCCGCCACACTCACCGTCGCCGGAACGAACCCGCATATCCCGTTCGCCGGCAGCAGTGAAGCCAGGGTTGCGTTCGGAGCGCCAATTTTGGGCATCGGCTTCCTCAATCCTCCTTCCAAGATCACCATCGTCGATTCGGTCACGCTCACCGCCGTCTTCTTCGACGCCAACGGTAACCCGATTTCGACCGGCACCAAGCGCGAGTATCGGTTCGTCAGCAACAGTCCGGTCCTGCGTCTGCTTCCGGACCATGCCGCGGTCGATCCGGGCGCTGCCGATTTCTCCACCGTCGCCATCCCAACCTTTGTTGGAGAGTCGCAGATTGAAGTCGCAAGCCCGGGCTACATCTCCAAGCCGCAGAAGGTAAGAGTGACCGGACTCGGAGTGCTGCTGATGTGCATCATCGGCGGCGTCCTGGGCGGTCTGCTTGCTTTCATCAATTCACAGGGCAAGTTGTGGGCTCGAATCGTTACCGGCGTCATCGTTGGTGGCGTCGCAAGCTGGGCCTATGTTTTTCTCGGACTGCCGAACATCCAATCTTTGATTCTGCACACGCAGATCAGCGTGCTGTTTGTCTCCGTCTTGGCCGCTTTCGCCGGAGTGAAAACCATCTCGACGATTAGCAAGGCGCTGAATTTTGGTTTCTAAACACGACTCATGATCCGGGTGGGTGTTTTGGACACATTCGTTTTCGATGTGGGCCTCGTGCTGATTGGAGCGCCCTAGCCGCGCGATCTGCTCAATGCGTTGCGTCCGAAGATCGAGCACGTTGCGGACGAACTGAACACTTTCCAGACCTGCTTGCCGTTGACCCGGTAGCGCAGATAATAGACGCCGTCTGGGCGATGTTCTTCGACACTGCCAACGAGACAGTGGTGGTCCTTGAGACGCTTTTTGGATTCCCAGACGGCGGGGCAGTAACGCTGTTTGCCGTCGAGCCTGATACGGAGGTAGATGGAGACTTTCTGCTTGCGGGACATCGATTCCTCCGTCCTCTAAATACTGAGAGGCTTCGGAATCAGTGATTTCAAAGTTGTAGCTTTTTTCCCACTCCAGCTAAGCCGTTGGATCAAAGTCTCTTAGAAAATCTGGCGGAGAGGGGGGGATTCGAACCCCCGGTACAGCTTTTGACCGTACAACGGTTTAGCAAACCGCCGCCTTCAGCCACTCGGCCACCTCTCCGCGATGAGTACAGTGTACCATCGGCGGCTCGTTCAAGGGATGGGGACGTTGGAACGATAGCATAACCATGGCAGCGACGATTCTGGTGATCGACGACGAAGATATTGTGCGCGAGATGCTTCGGATTACGCTGGAGCGGAGCGGGTTTCGAGTACTGGTAGCGAACGGCGGGAACGAGGCGCTGGATCTGTGCGAATCGTCGTCGGCTCCGATTGACCTGATGTTGACGGACATTGTGATGCCGGGGACGAGTGGGACGGATCTGGCGGGGTATCTGGCGATTCGCTATCCCTGGATGCGGACGGTGAGGATGTCTGGGTTTACCGAGGCGATGTTGGGGGAGTCGGGGATGCGGCGCGACGATTCTCCCTTTCTGCAGAAGCCATTCTGCCGGGAAGAGTTGTTGACGACGGTGAGGAAGGCGTTGGTTGGGCCGGGGTCCTAGACCTAAGGTGCGAAACAAGCCATACCTTTGCGCTGATAAAACATTTGCTCTGTTTCCCGCGCTTTTCCTTTCTCCCGATTTGAAAAATACACACCTTCGTTCGTAATGCTTTTCCACCCCTAGCACTGAATCTTTCCATAGAATCTGGAACACCGAGAGCACCGAAACCGTCCGGGCGGGAGTCCGGGGGTGGCGCGGTGCTGGCTCGGGAGAAATATAGGGGGGATATCCATGAGATCGGTTGCCTTCGGGCAGGCGGAGCCATTCTACCGAGCAGGTACCGAGACGAGTCGGCAGGCCGGTGGGGCGTGCGGCAGAGTTGAGGAGAGTGCGGTGCCTACGCTGGCCGGGGAATCGTTGGCGTTGTTGCGCACAATCGAGCGTGGACGGCAGGCGGCGGCGAGTGAAGCGGACGTTTTGATTGAGGCGGAGAGCGGCACGGGGAAAGAAGTGCTGGCGCGGATGATTCACCACGGGAGCAGTCGCCGCAACCGTCCGTTTGTGGCGGTCAACTGCTCGGCGGTACCGGAGGCGTTGCTGGAGAGCGAACTGTTTGGCCATGCCAAAGGGGCGTACACGGGGGCGAACGCGGCGCAGACGGGGCAGATTGAGTCGGCGCAGGGGGGGACTTTGTTGCTGGATGAAATTGGAGAGATGCCCTTGCACTTGCAGCCGAAATTGCTGCGCGTGTTGCAGGAGCGGGAGTTGCGACGGCTGGGCGAGAACAGGAATGTGCGGGTGGATATTCGTGTGGTGGCGACGACGAACCGATCACTGGCGGCGCTGGTGCGGGAGGGACTGTTCCGGGCCGACCTTTATTACCGGCTGAATGTGATTGCGCTCACGCTGCCGCCGTTGCGCGAGCGCCGGGAGGATATTCCCTTGCTGGCGGAGCATTTTTTGCAGCGCTATGCGCCGCCGGACCGGGGACTGCGGCTGGCTCCGGAATTTCTACAACGGCTTTGCGAGCACAGCTGGCCGGGGAATGTTCGAGAGTTGGAAAATGCAATCCGGCGGGCGGTGGCGCTGTCGCCGGGGGAGGAAATTTCGGCGGACCTGCAACCGGGACTGCTGCAAGCGGCACAGGTGGCGGCTCCCTTGGCGGGTCAGAGACCGGGCAGCGTCTATTTTGAAACCGATTTCTACTCCGGGGAAGACGGGGATGAGGGTAAGAGGTTGCTGTATCCCGGCATGAAGCTGCATGAGGCGGAGCGGGAGCTGCTGGTGCGGACGCTGGCGGCAACAGGGGGGAACCGTTCACGGGCGGCGGTGATGCTGGGCATTAGCCTGCGTACCGTGCGCAACAAAATTCGCGAATATGGACTGCCACCGAGAGGGAACTATGCCGCTGATTGATACTCCGATGTTGCGGGTGCTGAGTGGTTCGCTGGATGTGAACGCATTCCGGCAGAAATTGATCTCGTCGAATATCGCCAACGTGGATACGCCGGGCTACCGGACGCGGGATATTGACTTTCACGGAGCGCTGGCCAACGCGGTGGCGGAAGCGGATGGAACGGGAGCTGCGCTGACGCCAGTCGCGCGCAAGCTGCCCGGGCTGATTGAGCGGCCGGACGGCAATAACGTGAGCGCGGATCGGGAGGGCTTGCTGCTGGCGACGACTCAGTTGCGTTTCACTCTGAGCGCGCAGCTGGTGCGGAGCGAGTTTCATAAGATCCTGACGGCCATCCGGGAAGGCGCGTAGCCATGAATCTATTTGGGGTGCTGGAGATTGGCGGCTCGGCGCTGGCGGCGGAACGGCTGCGGGCGGAAGTGGTGGCCAGCAACATGGCCAATATTGAAACCACGCATACGCCGGAAGGCGGCCCCTACCGGCGGCGGCTGACGGTGTTTCGTTCCGAGCACGCTTCGCCGTTTCTGTTCCAGCTGGCTTCGCTGGCATCTCCCACCGGAAGCGTTCCGGGCGGAGTGCGGATTGCGAAAGTGGTGACCGATACATCGGCGCCGCTGCGGCGGTATCAGCCGGGACATCCCGATGCCGACGCGGCGGGATATGTGGCGTATCCGGCGGTCAATCCGGCTGAGGAAATGACCGACCTGCTGGGCGCGGTGCGGGCCTATGAATTGAATGCGTCGTCGGTGCAAGCGGCCAAGCAGATGATTCAACAGTCGATTGATATTCTGCGCTGATGTCGCAAGGTGCCGCAAACGCTTGCGTTGCATTATTTGGAGCTAGTTTATGAATCCAGCCATTGCGCCATTGCGGATTTTGCCCGCCCTGCCCGAGCTCTCACCCGCGCGGGGCGGTGGCGGCGCAGCGCCGGCGGGAAGTTTTTCGGAAACCCTGCGGGATGCGATCACGGAAGTGGATCATACGCAGGCGCAGGCCGAGGGCGTGGTTCGGGGGGTTCTAGAGGGCACGGGCGCGGACGTACACAAGGCCGTGATCGCGGTGGAGAAGGCGGATTTGTCTTTCCAGTTGATGCTGCAGGTTCGTAACAAAATTATCGCCGCGTATCAGGAAGTGGAGCGGTTGCAGTTTTAAAAGGGTTGCGATTCCAAGAGATTTCGTTGTGGCTGTGAGGGGACACGGGGCGCCAGGGCGCCGCGGTTAGGGAGAAGCGAGTGGAAAAAGAAAAGTCCCCGGGCCAGATTTTCGCTCAGATTGGCGATTTTCTGCGCGGGCTTCCGGCCACGCAGCAGGCACTGCTGGTGGTGGGTGCGCTGGCGGTGGCGGCCACGCTGTATGTTTTTGTGCGCATGATCGAGGAGCCAAAATACGTGACGCTGTATTCCGGATTGCGCGCGCAGGATGCGCAGGAACTAGCCAGCCGGCTCACCGCAAAGAATATCCCCAACAAAGTGGGAACGGACGGGGCGAGCCTGACGGTGCCGGCGGATAAGCTGGATGCGGCGCGCCTGGAAACGGCGTCGCAGGGACTGCCGCGCAATGCGCGCATGGGGTTTGAACTGTTTGACACCCCCAATTGGGCAGGCAGCGACTTCACCGAAAAAGTGAACTATCAGCGGGCGCTTGAAGGCGAACTGGAGCGCACCCTGCAAACACTCAGCGAGGTGGAAGCGGTGCGGGTGCATCTGGTGTTGCCGCACGAGTCGCTATTTTCGGAACAAGATCACGGCGCGAAGGCGGCCGTAATTGTCAAGACTCGCACAGGGGCGTTGTCGGCGGAAGCGCAAGGTGCGATTCCGCAGCTGGTGGCAAGCGCGGTGGAAAAACTGCGTCCGGAAGACGTGACGGTGGTGGATGCGGATAGTGATGCGTCCCTGGTGCGACCGCACGGAATGCTGGGAGGGGCCGCGTCCTCCGAGCTCGATCAACAGCTGGCGCAGGCGATTGTCCACACTCTCGAACCGGTGGTCGGAGCCGATCACGTGCGGGCCAGCGTGCATGTGGAGTATGACCCAAGTTCGAGCGAGCATACGGAAGAAACTTACGACCCGAAAACGGTGGCGACCCTGACGACGCAACACACGGAAGAGACCGCGGGTGGCACGGCAGGGGGCGGAATTCCGGGCACGGCAAGTAATGTTCCAGGTTCACAACCGGGCGGCTCGCCGCCGGGAGGAGCACCGCCAGCCAACGGCGCCGTGGCGGCGGGCTCTTCCGACAGCGAC
Source organism: Acidobacteriaceae bacterium (assembly GCA_043746935.1). Classification (GTDB taxonomy): domain Bacteria; phylum Acidobacteriota; class Terriglobia; order Terriglobales; family Acidobacteriaceae; genus JANXUC01. The sequence continues at coordinate 8,599 of JAYTQD010000135.1, forward strand.
CACCAGGCGTCGCGTTCGGATAGCGCATCGTATGCGGTCAGCAAAACGACCAACCATGTTCTCCAGCCGGCTGGGCGACTAAAACGGCTGACGGCGGCGGTGCTGGTGGACGATGCGGTGGACAGCAAAGACGCGGACGGGAAGAAGACCGAGACACGGCGTCACCGGACAGCTAACGAAATGAAGGAATTGGTGCAATTGGCGGGGGCGGCGATCGGCGTGGATAGCACGCGGGGAGATTTGCTGGCAGTGGAAAATATTTCCTTCCGCGCGACTCCGGTGGAAACGCCATTGCCGCCGGGTACATTCGACAAGATTCGCGCGCTGTTGCGGGATTGGGCGGATACGTTGCGCTATGTGGGTGTGACTCTGCTGTTCCTGTTTGTCTACCTGATGGTGCTGCGTCCGGTGAAAAAGCAGGCGCTGGCGGCGTTCCGGCAGTTGCCGGCGCGGGTTCAGGCCATGGCGGCTGGAGCAGGTGCGGGCACAGGTACGGGAATCGGCAATTTGCAGCCGGCGAGTGCGAGCGCGTCCGGATCAGGGTCAGGGACGGCGTTCGCTTCGGAGAGTGACGAAGGACGGCGCGCCAAGCTGCTGAAGCAGCAGTTGGCCGACCGGGTCAAGGCGGAACCGGCGGCGGCGGGACGACTGGTGCAGACCTGGATGAAGGAGGGCTAGCGATGGCAACCCAGGCCGTCGAAGGGATTCCCACGGGCGTGCGAAAAGCAGCAATCCTCCTCGTGCTGCTAGGCGAGGACGTGTCCAGCCGCGTTTACCGGATTCTGCCGGAGGAGTCGGTGGAGCGGCTGACGCAGGAAATTGCGCGGATGGGAAATATCGCGCCGGCGATGGGGTTGCAGGTGCTGGAGGAGTATCACGGCCTGACGTTGACGCAAGATTCCGTGGCGCAGGGTGGCTCGGCCTACGCCAAGGATCTGTTGATCAAGGCTTTTGGCGAGGCGGCGGCGAAGCAGTTTCTGGAACAAATCTCTCGCGCCGAGGAGGAGAGCAACAGTCAGCTGGATTCGCTGCGCAAGGCGGACCCGGTGCAGCTGGCGAAGTTCCTGGAACTCGAGCACCCGCAGACGATCGCGCTGACCATGGCGCACCTCGATACCAAAAACGCCTCCAACATGCTGATGCGGCTGCCCGAGGAGGCCCGCGCCGAGGCCATCAAGCGGCTGGCGCGGCTGCGTCCGTTTCCGCCGGAAATCGCGGAGAGGGTTTCGCTCATGCTGCACAAGCGGATGCAGTCGCTGGGGGATCAGAGCCGCCGCGCGTATGCCGGGCTGAAGGGCGTAGCCGATGTGCTGAACCGTCTGGACCCGGCGGAGGGCAAGTCGATTCTGGAGTGCATCGAAAAAGAGGATGCCAAACTCGCCATCAGCATTCGCAATCTGATGTTCACATTCGAGGATCTGCTCGGCGTGCCGGAGACGGGGATCCGCGAGATTCTGGGCACGCTGGATAAAAAGAACCTGGCGTTGGCGCTGCGCGGGGCGTCGGAGGAGTTGAAGAACTACATTTTCAAAACCATGTCGTCGCGCGCAGTGGAGATGTTGAAAGAAGACATGGAAGTACTGGGGCCGGTGCGCGGCAAGGAAATTGCCAAGGCGCAGGTGGAAGTTGTGGAAGCGGCGCGGCGGCTGGAGGCAGAGGGCAAGATCAAGCTGGGAGCGGAAACGGAGGACGAGTTTGTCCTCTAGCCCACAGGCGGGGAATCTACAGCCAAGCACGCGGCCGGGGTTCGCGCCGCATCCCCCTGGGGCGCAACCCTTGGCGGAGAGGACGGAAAATCATCCGCAGGAAGACGATACGTCCGTGACGGCATTCCGGTATCCGGAAGTCGCCCCAGGGCTGGGTGCGAGCTGGGGAGGAGGAGAACCGGATTTGGGCGGGAATCTGGCTGGACCTGAGGAGCGCTTGCGAGCCGCGGCGGTGCAGGCAGGGGAAGAGCGGGCTCGGGCATGGTACGCGGGCGAGATTGAGCGCGAACGCGAGATGCTGTGGCGGGCGCTTGAGGCATTTGCGCGCCAGCGGGAAATATATTTTCTTAATATAGAACGTGAAACGGTGCAGTTAACGCTCGGGATTGCGCGTAAGGTTTTGGAGCGGGAGGCGCGTGTGGACCCGCTGGCGGTGGCGGCCATGTTGCATGTGGCGCTAGCGCCGTTGCAAACGGGGACAGCGGTAACGCTGCGGGTGCATCCGGCGGCCGCGCAAGACTGGCGCTTGTACTTTGCGGCGCGGGAGGGCACGGCGCCGGGATCGGGAGTGTCGCCTGTGATTGTGGAGGATGCGAGCTTGGCGCAGGGGGATTGCGTGGTAGCCACCGCGATGGGAACGGCGGAGGTGAGTCTGGGACAAAAGCTCCAGGAAATTGAAGCTAGCTTTTTAGAACTGCTGGCGCAACGGCCTGGGATCTCGGCATGAGCGCAGCTGGAAGTGCCGGACTACTCGCTCCCTTCTTCGACCAGTTGCAAGCCATGCCAGCGGTACGCTGGCGCGGGCGCGTAACGCAAGTGCTGGGGCAGGTGGTCGAGTCGGAAGGACCGGTGTGCGCGGTGGGGGAATGCTGCCTGCTGGTGGACGGCGGCGGACGGACGCAACCGGGCGAGATTGTTGGGTTTCGCGATGCGACGGTGCTGTCAATACCTCTTGCGGGCAGCGCCGGAGTGCGACTGGGGGACCAGGTCATTACGTGGGGGGCGCGGCCCTCGGTGCGCGTGGGGGACGACTGGCTGGGGCGGGTTGTGGATGCGAGCGGGCGGGCTCTGGACGGCTTAAGTTCTATTAACGGAACATCGCTTCGCTATCTCGACGCCCCGCCCCCGTTGCCCCTGGAGCGGACGGCGATTCGGACGGGGATTGGGTGCGGCATCCGGGCGGTGGATGGGTTGTTGACGTGCGGGCGCGGGCAGCGCCTGGGGATTTTTGGCGGCAGCGGCGTGGGCAAGAGCACGTTGATTGGCATGATGGCGCGGGGCACGGCGGCGGACATGACGGTGGTGGCGCTGGTGGGAGAGCGCGGCCGTGAAGTACGGGAATTTCTCGAAGATGCCCTGGGCGAGGAGGGGCGGAGAAAATCGGTGGTGGTTGTTTCAACTGCGGATCAATCTCCCTTGCTCAAAGTACGGGCCGTGCTGACGGCAACGGCGGTGGCGGAATACTTTTGCGCACAAGGACGGCAGGTGCTGCTGGTGGTGGATTCGTTGACGCGCCTGGCCATGGCGCAGCGGGAAATTGGACTGGCGGCGGGCGAGCCTCCGACGGCCAAGGGCTATACACCGTCGGTGTTTTCCCTGCTGGCGCGCGTGGTCGAGCGAGCGGGGCAATTTGAGCGCGGCAGCATCACGGCGTTTTACACGGTGTTGATGGAAGGCGACGATCTCCAGGACCCGGTGGTGGATGGAGCGCGAGCGCTTCTGGATGGACATATTGTTCTCGACCGGCGGCTGGGGGCTCGGGGACACTATCCTCCGATTGCGATTTTGGACAGTCTGAGCCGGTTGATGCCCTCGGTGGCCGCGCCGGAGCACTTAAAGAAAGCCCGCGAGCTGCGCGAGTTGCTGGCCGCGTATACGGCAGCGGAAGACCTGATCCGGTTGGGGGCCTACTTGCCGGGATCGGATGCGGTGCTGGACCGGGCGGTGCGCGTGATGCCGCGGTTGAATGAATTTTTGAGACAGGACAAGAATGATCGGGCTGGGCTGACGGATACCGTCGCGCGCGTGCTGGCGTTGGAGAGCTGAATTCCGGGCGCGTCGCGTGGGCCAGCGCGAATTTCATAGTCACCTATAGATATGACGTTCCATTTTTCTTTGGCGGCGTTGCTGCGGCTCCGCACCACGCTGGAACTAGTGGAGGAGCGCAGTTTGCTGCGCTTGCGTCAGGATGCGCGTCAATTCGAACTGGACCTCGAACGCATGGTGGCGCGGCGGCGCGAACAAAGGTTACGACGCAGTCCGGCGCTATCCAGCGGAGCTCTTCTGGGAGCGGACCTGCAGTTCTCGGATTTCCTGGAGGCCCGGCTGGAAGTGGACGAAGAGCAGGTCCGGCAGCTTCTGCTGGCGAAACAGATGGAAATTCAGGGGCAACTGGTGGTGTTCCTGGAAGCGCGAAGGCGGCGTGAAGTCATGGAGTCACTGCGCGATGGGGAGCTGCGATCATATCGCGAGCAGGAGCGCCGGCGCGAGCAACGCGGCTTGGATGATCTGTTCCTCTTGCAGCTGCTGCACACGCGCGGCGGACATCCCCGCGGCTAAGTTTGCCCAGCCCAGCAGGCAAAGCATGCCGGGGCCGGTCGTGGCAAAGCTCTCCGACCCCTTCACCCGGCGCGACTGAATGGATTCGAGGTTGTATTCCCAAGGACTTGCGGGACACCGGAGGGAAAATGCTGAAGCGCTACCCCGGCATCTGGCTTTGGCTCCTCGGGTGCAGTGCTCGACCCCAGAAGATCCTTGCGTGAACCCAGCCATCCAAAACCCGATTGCAGCACTTGTTCCACCGGGGAGAACCACAAATCCCGGCGCTGGGGTTGTGCTGGGTGCTGGCTTGAAGTCGAATACTTCGGGCGGTGTTCCGCAGAGTCGCGATCACTCGATGTCATTCGCGGAGTCCTTGCGACGCAATGTGCAAGCCGGGGCATCGCAGCCTCGCCGCCCTGGATCGAGCACACGGGAGACCTCCGCCAGCATTCCGGGCGCTGGCCAAGTTTCTCCTGTTCTTGTTGCTCCTATTCCTTCTAGCCCTGTTCTTCCAGTTGCGGTCGTAGCGGCCTTACCGACCACTCTTCCGGGGTTGGCACAGCCTGCGAGCGCGCCGACAGGCACGGCTGTTGTATCTTCCTCTTCCTCTTCCTCTTCCTCTTCCTCTTCGAGCTTGCGCGTCTCAGTGAGTGGGCCACAGTACCCGTCGAACTTCGCCAGCGCTGGGCAAGATGCGGGGAAAGCGCTGCCATCGTCCGCCGAGCCCTCCCTGCCACAGATCGCCAGCGGGATTGTACGTGACGATACGGCCAACGCATTGCTTGCGGGGCGCGTCCCCACGACCCTGGAAAATCGTTCTACCCTCCCACCGCCGAACCTGCTGGCGGGGATCTCGGAACAGAACAGGCTCACGATACGGCAGGAACTGACGAAGCGCGGCGAAACAACCCCTGCGCTCGCGACTGGAGCGCTATCTTTCGACGCCGCACGAACCGCTACGGCGCAAGCCGGTGGTGCGACTCGCAATGCGGCACGAATCGATGTAGCACGAATCGGCATCCCGTTCCTTGAAGTTGCTCGCAATGGATTGCCGCCTTCGGCTCCGGCTTCAACGCGGAGCGGAGATCACTCGGCGACCCCACCGGCGGTTACCGATGCACGATCCGGTTCTGCAAATAACAGCGCCAGTGGAGGATACGCTGGGGCTCAGGTGGCGGCAGCCATACTGGTCCCCCTCCTTGCGGACATCGTTCAAACGGCCAACGTGCCGGTCGCAGCAAGTCCAGAGTCGGCAAGTCCGAAGCCGACAATTCGAGAGGCGGCGATTTCAGCGCAAATTGGCTTTGCAGAAGCATCCACCGCAGCGTCGGCGGGTTCCGGAACATCTGGGTCCAGTACATCCGGACCCGAGGTTCCGAACTCCGGAATCCAGACAGACTCTCGCTCTCGAGTGCCAACAGCAGCCGAAGGCGGACCCAAGGGGGCGACCGGAGAAGCGCACTTTGCGCCATTGCAGCGACCACCCACCCCTTTACACGGTGGCGGTAGACAGCCTGAGACACTGGGCCGCGGCACCTGGGTCGACGGCCTGCCTGGGAGATCCTTGCAACAGGCAAGCAGCGTCGCCAGGGCAACCAACTCACAGATTGGCAATGGAGCGGATGGCGTCGCCCAGCCGGTAACGGCATCGACGACCATACCATCAGCCACGCCAACAACCCCACCAACGCCCACGCCGACAACCGCATCTCCGGGCGGTACTCCACCCCAAACCGCTCAAACCGTTAACCCCGATAAAAAAGAGGCTCACGCGACGGAAGAGAACCGAATTCTGGTCGAGGGGACCGGCGCGTGGACACCATCGCAAGACGCCACAACCGGGGCTGGCGTCCTGGAAACACCTGCTCTCACGGGGTCCAAAGCCCAGACCCTGGTGGTTCCTGTCCCTACGGTTCCGGACTCAAGTAGCACCGGCAGCCATGCCTCCTCCAAGACGGGCGTCCCGGACCCCCGTGTTCCACAAGCCGTACTGGATTCGGTCCCTGTGCCCTCCGAGAGGAAGCGCGGGGTTGATGTCGCGCACGCTTTTCCTACCTCCGGACCCGTCGAAATGCGGCTGAATTTCAAGACGAGTGTATTTGGGCGCATCGAGATGCATACCACGGTGCATGACAACCGGGTTGGCCTCTCACTTTCCAGCGAGCGGGGAGATTTGCGTGGAGCGCTGGGCGCGGACACGGCGCAACTGGATGCGACGCTCGGACGCCACGATTTGCGGCTGCACGAATTGCGTTTCCTGGAACACGGCGCAGACCTGACGAATTCCGGCGGCGGCCCGGACCGCGGCAGTCATGGTCACGGCAGCCAAGATCGCAGCAGTCAAAATCGAGCCAGTCATGATCGAGCCGGCCAAGAACATCCGCGTCTGGCCGCAGAGGGGCGCGGGACAGCGGCGGCGAGTCTTGTAGGAGCGGAGAACACCGGAGCCGCGAACATTGGCAACTGGGATTACGGGAAAGGAGGACTGAGCCTTCACGTTTAGGGGGGCAATTTAAGAGGACTGTCACGTCAAGAACGATTCTCGAAGAGGAGGAACACCATGATCATCACACCGAACTTGTTTACGGCAGCACCGGCGCCGGCGGCCAGTACGAGCGGCGGCAAGAAAGGCGCCACGGATGGCGTTAGCGATTTATTCCTGCAATTACTGACCACGCAACTCAAGGCGCAATCCCCAGCTGACCCCGTCGATCCCACGGCATTCGTGGGGCAGCTGATTCAGTTCAATAGTTTGGACCAGCTCACGCAGATCAAGCAGCTGCTAGCGGCGAAGACGGCCGGCAACGCGCCAGTCACACCGTTCCCAACCACGTACGCCAACCCGATCTTGCGCTAGGAATGCTAGCGCTCAGTCAACCTCAAGGAGACTCTTCATGCCTACATTTGCCATTCCGCTGTCCGGACTGACCGCGAGTTCCGAAGCGTTGTCGACCATTGCCAACAACCTGGCCAACCTGAACACCACGGGATACAAAGACCAACGGGTGCAGTTCCAAGACCTCTTCTACCAGTCGCTGGGATCGACAGGAGCGGGCGATCCGATCCTGCAGGGAGCGGGCGTGCGGGTGGGTTCGATTGGATCCCTCTTCACGCAGGGCAGCGTCAGCTCGAGCGGTGTGAATACGGATGTCGCAATTCAGGGCGAGGGATTTTTCCTTTCCCAGGGCAACACGGGCGCGACCACCTATACCCGCGCGGGCAATTTCTCCATTGATAAGAATGGGTTTCTGGTGACTACCGATGGAGGACAGGTGCTGGGCTACCCGGCGGTGGGAGGGGTGGTGAACCCGGGGCAGACGCTGGCACCGCTGAACCTGGGAACCGGACAGCTCAGTCCTCCGACAGCGACGACGAATGTGAGCGCGACCACAAATTTGGACGCCTCGGCAGCGGTGGGGGACACATTCAGCACTCCGGTGACGGTCTTCGATTCTCTGGGCGCCAGCCATGTGCTGAGCTTCAATTTTGCCAAGACCGCTTCGGGAGCGTGGAACTATACGATCACGATACCGGCGGCGGATGTAGGGGCGGCGGGTCCGGGGCCGGTCACGCTCAACAGCGGGACGTTGGCCTTCGATGGCGCGGGCAATCTGACCAACCCGGCAGCGAATGTGACGGCCATCACCGCGGCGGGATTGGCCGACGGGGCCAACCCGTTGGTCTTTACCTGGCAGCTTTATGACAAAGCAGGCAGTCCGCTGGTGCATCAGGAGGCGGCTCCGAGCAGCACGTCGTCGACGCAGCAGAACGGCAATAGCAGCGGATCGCTGGTGAACTTCAACATCGGGTCGGATGGCACGATCAGCGGCAGCTTCAGCAATGGACGCACGGCGTTGCTGGGGCAGGTGGCGCTGGCTACGTTTGGCAACGAACAGGGACTACTGCGGACGGGGGATAGCGGTTTTGTACCGACGCTGGCTTCGGGGCAGGCGGTGGTGGGAGCACCGGGCACGGGCGGACGAGGCACGCTGTCGGGAGGGGCGCTGGAACTGTCAAACGTGGATATCGCATCGGAATTCGCCGCGCTCATCGTGGCCCAGCGGGCGTTCCAGGCCAATGCCAAGGCCGTGACGACGTTTGACCAGGTGACACAGGACACCATCAACCTGAAGCAGTAAGGTGAACGATGCGGGCCGGCCTTCCGGGGCGCGTCTTCCGGGAAAGCATTCCAGGTCGGCCCGTTTTGGTTCCCATTTTGAAACTCATTCTCTGCATTCTGTGGCGCGGGGAAGACTTCCGGCGGAAGGCTGGCTGCGCGGGACCGTGGGCAGACCGCCATCCTGCCGCGCGACAACGGTTTCCGTACTAGTCCCCCAAAAGGACGTAGCCGCCTTCTTGGCTTCGTCCTAACGGAACTCGGCTTGCAAGAGGTTCTCCGTGGCGGACGAAGAAGCAAAAGAAAGCAAAGGCAAGGGCGGATTCAAGCTGCTCGTGATCCTGCTGCTGGTGGTGGTTCTCGCTTTAGGCGGGGTTTCGTTCTTTTTATGGAAGAATAAAAGCGAAAAAAGCGCGGCGGAGAAGGCTCCGGAGAAGCCCAAAGTTGAATCAGTTCTTAAATTGGAACCTTTTGTGCTCAACCTCACCGACCCCGAGGCGAAGACCTACTTGCGCGTGACCATGGAGCTAGGTCTGAGCAAGCCGGCGGTCAAGGGAAAAAAGGAGGGGGCGGGAGAGTCAGGACCGCCCATAGCCCTGGTTCGAGACACGATTCTGACGGTGCTCGCCGTGGGCAAATCCGACGAGCTGCTGACGCCGGAAGGCAAGACCAAGCTGAAGGAGGATTTGCTGGGCGCGTTACAGAAGCGGGCGCCGGATCTTGGCGCGGAAGAAATCTACTTTACCGAGTTTTTGATCCAGCGCTAAAACCGAGTAGCGGCTCCCGAGAGGACCACATGGATACCGGCGCAGCGACAGCGGTCGTAATCGAAGCGAAACCGGAGACAACCGATATCACCATGGCGCGGGGCGAAGCCGCGTGGGCGCGAGTGGCAGACCTGCCCTGCGACGTAGCGGTCTTGCTGCCAGCGCCCGGGCTGCGGGTGCGCGACTTACTGGGGCTCGCTCCTGGATTTCTGGTGCGCACGACCGCGCCGGTTTCTTCCGACGTTCCCTTGCAAGTCAACGGGCAAGTGATTGCGTGGTGTGAATTTGAAGTGGTGCGCGAACATCTGGGTGTGCGTTTGACGGAGTTGGCATGAAAACGCCGTGGGTCTTGCTGTGGAGCAGGTTGGGGAGCGGCAACTGGGCGCGTTTCGCCGCCCGGGTGCGGGCGGGCTGGAAAGGGCGCTGGGGCCGGCGGCGAACGGGGCGGTTGCGGCTGGTGGAGTCGATCAGCCTCGGCGACCGCCGATCAGCGGGCATTCTCGAAATCGAAGGCCGTCGTTTCTTGATTGGAGCAACGCCACAAGCGGTCACGCTGCTCGGAGAGCTGGGGGAGCGGCTCCCACTCCCCGGCGCTGTCCCTAGCGCGCAAGCGCTACTCGATACCGAGGGAACCGCGAAGGGCCGGGGGGCGGGAGGATTCTCCGGCAACTCAGTGGGCGAATTTCGAAGAAACATTGACGGGGACAGCGAGAGTGTGGCGTGAGCCCACTCCTGGGAAACGGACTTACGGCGCTGTTGTTGCTGGTGGCTCATGGGACAGGTTCGGACTCAGGGTATTTGAGCACGGGAGGTTTGGGCCCAGGAGGTTTGGGCCCAGGAGGTTTAGGCCCGGGAATTCCGGGATTCGGCGCATCTGGGCCAGGGTCGGTTCCATGGACAATCGTCGTCCTGTTGACGCTGTTGACGCTGTTGCCCGCGCTGCTGCTCTCGATGACGCCGTTTGTGCGTCTGCTGGTGGTGTTCCATTTTCTGCGTCAAGCTTTGGGATTGCAGAGTACACCGAGCAATCCAACGCTGATTGGGCTGTCGCTGATTCTGACGTATTTCCTGATGCAGCCCGTGGTTGAGGAAATCTACACCGTTTCCGCCGTGCCTTTGCAGGCCGGTTCGATCACGGCGATGGAAGCGGCGGGGCGGGCGGCGGGGCCGTTGCGGACGTTCATGCTGAAGTATGCGAGGGAAAAAGATTTGGCGCTGTTCCTTGATCTGGCGCGCGAGACGCGTCCCCGCCGTCCGGAGGATATTCCGCTGCGCGTCGTGGTGCCCGCCTACATCATTTCGGAACTAAAGGCGGGCTTTCAGATCGGCGCCGCGCTGTTTCTTCCGTTCCTGGTGATTGATTTGGTGGTAGCGGCGGTGGCGGCCTCGATTGGAATGTTGCAGTTGCCGCCGGTGGTGATCTCGGCTCCGCTAAAAATCCTGCTCTTTGTCCTGGTGGACGGATGGAATTTGCTGGTGGGATCGGTGATGCGTAGTTTCGGATGAAGTCCGGCGGAGGGCATGCCGGAAACAAGCGGGAGGCGCTCTTATGACTTTGGAACAAATCGTCGGCCTGGGCCGTGGGACGCTGGAGATGGCGCTGCTGCTTTCTCTGCCATTGCTGGCTGTCGCGGTGGTGGTGAGCTTGCTGCTGAATATCGTGCAGGTGCTCACTTCGCTGCAAGAGAACACGCTGGCGGCGGTGCCGCGGCTGGCGGCGGTGGCAGCGGCGGCTTTCGTTTTGTTGCCGTGGATGCTACGGCGAATGGAAGGGTACACGCTGAATTTGTTTTCCGATTTCCGGCCTTTTGTGCGCTAGCCGCCGGCCAGTTTTGACTATGATGCCAGAACTTTCGTGGGAACACGCGCTGGCGGCGGTTGCGCTGGTCGGCATTCGCGTATCGATGCTGATGACGTTCGCTCCTTTTTTCAGCCACGCGGCGGTGCCGATGCGGATCAAGGCTGGGCTGACGCTGGCGCTGACGGTGTTGCTGTTCCCCGTGTGCGCTCCAGCCGTGCTGCCGCCGCTGAACGCGCTGGCGTTGGTCAAGATTTTGTTGGGCGAGGCGGCAGCGGGACTGGTCCTCGGATTGAGCGTGCAGTTCGTGTTTGAAGCGGGGCAGATGGCGGCACAGATTTTGGGGATTCAGATGGGATACAGCCTGGTGCAACTGCTGGACCCGCAGACGCTGGTGGATACGACGGTGCTGGCGCTGTTCCAGCAAATGTTCGCCATGCTTGTGTTCTTGCAGTTGGACGTACACCACTGGCTGCTGCGCGGCGTAGTGCACAGCTTCAGCTATCTGCCGGCGGGAACAGTGGCGCTGCACATAACGTCGGCGCGGGAGATTCTGCGGGCAAGCGGAGGGCTGTGGCTGGCGGGCCTGCAAATTGCGGCTCCGGTGCTGTTTGCCACGCTGTTGACGGATCTGGCGCTGGGGTTTTTCGGCAAGATTTCGCCGCAGCTGCCGGTGTTGCTGCTGGGCATTGCGGTGAAGAGCTGGCTGGGAATGGCGGTGCTGACGGCGACGCTGGTGTTTTGGCCAGGGTATTTGGCGCGGCAGTTTGGCGCGGCACTCGAAGTGGGTGAGCGGGCGTTGCATCTGGCGCAATGATGGGCCGGCGAGAAAAGGTTTTAGAACTTAGAACAATGACAAAAGGCAGGGCATGAGCAGCACCAGCGGCAGCCGCACGGAAAAACCGACACCCCGCCGCCAGGAGAAGGCGCGTGAGCAGGGGCAGGTGGCCCGCAGCCGCGATCTGTCCGCGAGTCTGGCGACACTGGCGGGTCTGCTGGTGATGGGATGGCAAGCGGCGGTCTTTGCGCAGGCATGGCGGGGTTTTCTGGGAACAACGCTGGCGGCGGCTCCGGGCGAACTGGCGGCAGCGTCTCTAGTGCCCGCGGCATGGCTGGTGCTGCGTTCGACGGGAGCGGTTGCGGGCATGGCCTGGCTGCTGGCGTTATCGGGGTCGCTGGCGCAGGGCGGATTCGTGTTCGCGCCGGCGGCTTTGCAACCGAAGATCGAGCGCCTCAGTCCGGCGGGCCAGTTGAAGCGTTTGGTGTCGGTGACTTCGCTGGCGCATCTGGGAAAGTCGCTGTTGCCCTTGTCCTTGATGGCGTATTTGGCGGTGGGAATGGTGGTGCGGGATTGGCCGCAAATTCCTGGTCTGGCGCGGCTCCACTCGGCGGCGCTGACCTCCTTTGTGTTCCAGCGCTGCTTTGAACTGGCCTGGAAGTGCGCGTTGGTGATGCTGGGATGGTCGGGCATTGACTATTTCGCGGAGCGGCAAAAGTTGCAAGGACAATTGCGCATGAGCAAGCAGGAGATTCTGGAGGAATACAAGGAAACCGAAGGACATCCCGCCATTAAGGCACGGGTGCGGCGCTTGCAACGCCAACTGCGCCGCCGCCGCATGATGAAGGATGCGGAACGCGCGTCGGTCGTGGTGACCAACCCGACGCACTTCGCCGTGGCCCTCGAATACCGCGCCGACATGGCTGCGCCTACCGTGGTCGCCAAGGGGCAAAATCTTCTGGCGCAGCAGCTCCGGCAACTTGCAATCTGGAGGGAGATTCCGGTTGTGGAAAACCCGCCGCTGGCCCAGGCGCTGTACCGGTCGGTGGAAGTGGGACAGGCGATTCCGCCCAAACTCTATGCGGTCGTGGCCGAAGTGCTGGCTTTGGTATGGCGCGCGCAGGCCATTGCAGAAGCCCAGGCCGCGTCTCGAACCGCAAACCGGGCCGCGTCTCCAGGGGCGCGCTAAGCCATGGCGGAAGCACCAAAATCTGTTGTAGCGGCCAGCGGAATTTCCGAATGGATCGTGCCCATTGCGGCCGTGGGCCTGGTCTTCGTCATGCTGGTGCCGCTGCCCTCGCTCCTGCTCGACCTGCTGCTCGCGACCAGCATTACGGCCTCGGTGCTGGTGCTACTGTCGGCGATCAACATTTTGCGTCCGGCACAGTTTTCCGTGTTTCCCAGCCTGCTTTTGTTGCTCACTTTGTTCCGGCTTTCGCTCAACCTGGCGTCGAGCCGCCGGATTCTGTTACACGGCAACGAAGGCGCGGCCGCCGCCGGAAGCGTGATCGAAGCCTTTGGGCAGTTTGTGGTGGGCGGCAACTATGTTGTGGGGTTTGTGTTGTTCCTGGCGTTGATCGCAATCCAGTTTCTGGTGGTGAGCCATGGTGCGGTGCGTACGGCGGAAGTTACGGCGCGCTTTACTCTCGATGCGTTGCCAGGCAAGCAGATGGCGATTGATGCGGACCTGAACGCCGGGCTGCTGGATGAAGCACAGGCGCGAGCGCGACGCGAGCAAATTGCGCGCGAGGCGGAATTTTACGGCGCCATGGATGGAGCGGCGCGTTTTAACCAGCGCGATGCGCTGGCAACAATTTTGATTACGGCTATCAACATCATCGCCGGTTTTCTGATTGGCGTCTTCCAGCTGGATATTCCGTTTCGTGAAGCGCTGAAAACCTACACCGTTCTGACGGTGGGGGATGGCTTGGTGACGATGATTCCGTCGCTGCTGGTGTCGATGGCCGGGGGCATGGTATTAACCCGGGCTTCTTCGCCAACGAGTTTGGCATCGGATTTGGGCTCGCAGGTATTTGGCAAGCGGCGGCCGCTGTGGATCGCATCGGGGGTCATGCTGGCGCTTCAGCATGACCAAATCCGCTGCGCCGACTCAGGCTCCTGAAAGCATCTCACTCGCTCTCAATCCGCATCTGGTGCGAATCCGCGACTTGATTTACCAAGGCGCTGGTATTTTTCATCCCGATCACAAGCTTCGCTTTCTGGAAGACCGTTGTGGCCGGCGAATGAAAGAGCTGCAAATAGCAAGCCTGCGCGACTACCTGGACTGCCTCACCTTAAAACCCAACCGCCAAGCTGAACTTGTAGCGCTACTGAACGAAACTACTGTTGGAGAAACATATTTTTTTCGCAACACGCCACAACTCGACGCTTTACGAAAAGTTGTGCTGCCGAAAATCGTGGAATCCAAGGCCAAGCTTCCTGTGCGCCGCCTCAAAATCTGGAGCGCGGGTTGTTCCACCGGTGAGGAGCCTTACACCCTCGCCGTCATGCTGCTCGAGGAAACGAAAGGTTTGCTGGATGGCTGGAGTTTTGACATCCAGGCCACGGATCTGAACGAACGATCTGTCGCCCACGCCCAGCGCGGGATATACGGCGAATACTCGACCCGCAACCTCACTCCTCAAGTCCGCGAGAAGTATTTCGTCGAGGAACAGGGCGAACTCTCAGTCGGTCCACAAGCTCGCACGCGAGTCACAATCCAACGGCTCAATCTACTGGACGACAGCCGCATGACCTTCATGAAAGGTGTCGATATTATTTTCTGCTGCAACGTCCTCATCTATTTCGATGCTGCCTCGAAGGGCCGAGTCATCCAGCACTTCTACAACAATCTCTTGCCGCACGGGTATCTATTTCTCGGTCATGCCGAATCGCTGTTCGGAATCAACGACGACTTTCGGCTCATGCACTTGCCGTCTACCACCGCATACGGCAAGGGAGAGCGCCCACAAGAAAGGAGGCGATTGCCATGACCAGCATGTCTCGTGAACAAATCGTCAAGAAACTGGAGAGCATGGAAAACATGCCCAGCATCCCAGCCACGCTGGAGCCGCTGCTCCGGTATCTCAGTCTTCCTGTCGACCAGCTTGAGGTGCAGAAAGTCGTCGATATGATTTCGCACGATAAGTCTCTTACGGTGCAGTGTTTGCATCTCGCCAACTCTCCGCTGTTCTGCAGGTGGCAAGCGGTCGATTCCTTGCGCGGCGCCGTTGTTGCACTGGGTCTGGGGCGCATGAAGGAAGTTGCGCTGGCCTGTTCCTTTATGAAAATGCTCCCCAAGCAAATCGGAGGGATCGATCCCGTCATTTTTTGGGAACATAGTCTGGGATGCGCGCTGGTATCGCGTCACTTGGCGCGAAAGCTCAGTCTTGCCAGCGCTGAGAAAGCCTACCTCGCAGGACTATTGCACGACTTTGGCATCATCGCCAACGTAGTCACGGCACCGAAGGAGTTCGGCGAAGCGCTCGATCTAGCGCGCGGGCGGGAGATACCTCTCCACGAAGCTGAACTCGAAGTCATGGGCGTGACCCATGCGGAGAGTGGCGAGATACTGGCCGGGCGCTGGCGCCTTGCGCCAGAACTCATCGCCGTCATAGGCCATCATCACACCCCTGAGCAAGCGACCGAGCATCGCGGTCTTGTTGCTCTCGTCAACATCGCGGACCTATTGTGCCGCATGCGGAACCTTGGCTACGGCTACCCGGAGAGACGCCTGGTGGACCTCGCGGAGGAAAAAGGATTCGCGGTTCTGGTGGAAGACTGTCCGACGCTCCAGGACTTCGACTGGGCACGGCTGACGTTCGAACTTGACAACTACATGTTCGAAGTCCACCGGCTGGTGGCCGCTTTATACCGAATTCAATGACCCCGCCACCGCGAAACCCGAAAGCGATACGCGTTCTCATCGCAGATGATAGCTCTTTCATGCGAGCCGCATTGTCGCGCATGGTTGAGTCAGACCCTGACCTGCAAGTCGCGGGGATCGCGGTCGACGGCATCGACGCGGTGGAACAAACCAAAGCCTTCTTACCGGACGTGGTTACGCTGGATGTGGAAATGCCCCGCATGAATGGGCTGGAAGCGCTCACTCGGATCATGGCTGAGTTGCCGCGCCCAGTGATCATGCTCAGTTCGCTCACCCGGGAAGGCGCGCGAATCACCCTCGACGCTCTGGAGCGGGGTGCATTTGATTTCATTGCGAAACCGGGTGCCGAGGCCGCGCTCGGCATCTTGGACATCCGCGCCGATCTCCTCGCCAAAATCAAGAGCGCGGCCCAATCTCCCTTAGCTCGAATCAGCTCGCTGACCCGCAAAGCTCCCGTGCGAGCGTTACCTGCGTTGTCCGCTAAAATGGGCACGCCACCCGCCATTCTTGCAATCGGGACTTCAACAGGCGGCCCCAAAGCGCTACAGGACGTTCTTTCGCAGTTGCCCGCCCAGTTGCCTACCGGCATCCTGATTGTGCAGCACATGCCCGTGGGCTTCACAGCTCAATTCGCGGAGCGCCTGAACCACGTATGTCCAATGACGGTGTGCGAATCCAAGGGAGAGGAAACCATCGAGCCAGGAACGGTCTACATTGCTCCGGCGGGATTGCATATGACGGTGAGCCGCGACGGTTCGCGATACCGCACCCAACTCGGTCAATCTCCGGCTGGCACCCGCCATACACCTTCCGTCGATGTCCTCATGCACTCCGTAGCCAGCGTCTTCGGCAATCAAGCCATGGGAGTTATCCTCACGGGCATGGGCTCTGACGGAGCCCAGGGCATGAAAGCCATCCGGGATGCGGGCGGGTGGACGGTCGGCCAAGACGCCGAGAGCTGCGCCGTTTATGGCATGCCGCGTTCCGCTGCTGAAATTAACGCTTTGAGCAGGATTGCTCCACTCCATCAAATTGCGTCGGAAATCCTGGCTGCCTTCCCGCAGAGCTCGGGTTTGGCCGCGCGCCTTTCAGCTCTTCGCAATGCCCGTTGAGGATAACCCTCATCGAAATCGTTGGGCCCGGCCACATCCTCCCGCAAGCTCAACGCTGCCGCAGCAAAGTCTGTCGCGGATCGAGCACAATCTTTCGCGTCCCGGTGGGCACACGCACGCGGAAGCGCGTCTCTCTCCCATCCGCAAATACTCGCCTCAGTAATACATCTGGCTTCCCCGCCAATTCCGCGTAAAGCGGCACCGGTGTTACCAGATCTTCGGGCGCGTCACTTTCTACAATCGTTCCGGTCGCCCACACTCCTTCCTTTTGACGCAGAATCTTGACATTTTTTAGTTCCAAACTTGGTATAGATGTTCCTTGGATCCAACCGTCCCAAAACCAATCGAGGGAAGGCTTGCCCTCAAACCACAATGATTTGGGCCATCGAGCCTCAAACTCCAGCAACAACTCCCGAGTGGACATGCTCTTACCCGCGTATTTTTCCTGAACGCGACGAAGAATTTGTGTGAAAAGTTCGTCTTGACTCTCAGCCGGGGAAGACCGGTTCGACAGATCCTCTTCGTCCCGTAGCATTTGACGCAGCATATGAAACAGCCACGCACCCCGGCCATACGCGATGACCTCATACCCAGTGGGAAAATGCGATGAATTCAGGCGCTGGCCAAGTGTCACCGCACCAGCCTCCCACATGTGCCGGCCATCTCTCACCTGCAATAAGTCATTGCGATAGCTCTCCAGCACGAGCCGGAAAGCCGCTGGGTCTTTCGTTTCCAATTGCAGGAGCGCGCAGTAGCTGGCCAATCCCTCCGAAATCCACTGATCGCGATAGCTCTTCCACAAAACTAAATCACCCCACCACTGGTGAGCTGTCTCATGGGCCGGAGTCTGTCGCGCAAGCACTGCGTCAGCTGGGCGAAGATCGCGGGACGCCAGCTCCTCCGGGGAAAGAAACGCGTACCCGGAAAGGAACACGAGACCGGGCCAACCCTGGCTGGACGGCCCGGGTGCCTGCGTGAGTGCCAGCGACCCGTAGGGATACTCTCCGAAGCGGCTGGCAAAAAACACCACGGCATCTGCGGCTCGGTCTGCAACCACTTGCACGTTGCTTGCTGGCGATGAAGTCAAGGAGAATTGGGGAATTGGCGGCGAACTGGCGGGTAAATCCTCCCCCGGAGCCGACGCGGAGGACGGCGCCGATTTCGGAGCCGTCAACCCCATTTCCCCCGTGGCGTACGCTTCGACCTGCGCGGCTCCCGCCCTTGCCGTCGCCTTGACGTAACGCCCGAGATTGAAGCCTGCTACCGGGATAGGTCGTACTGCAATCCAATGGGAATGTAATTCCTCTGAGCCCGCACCATTACTTCGCTGCGTGTCGGCCTTGTCGTCTTTATAGATACGCCTTCCGGTTGCCAAGAGGGTCCACCCCTCGGGATAAGAAAAATTTAGATCGAAGTCCGCCATGTGCAAACCTCGATTCGGATACCAGGTTCCGCGCGCGCCGACAGACAACAATCCATTCGCCTCTTCCGACAACACATCGCCGCTGTACAGAAACTTCAGCGCGATCCGCTCTCCCGTCTTTAGCATTCGCGGAAAAACAACAGCCACCAGATCGTCCCCCTGTCGTGCCAGTTGCGAACCGGTAATTGCTGGATTGTGAATAAACTCCAGGGGTTCGCCATTCGCTTCCACGCGCGTGATTTGCAGGTAGCGCGACAATTCAAACAGCAGCGCCCTCTGTCCTTCACCAAGGACATGCAGCTCCAAGGCCGCCTCCACTTCCAGGCGCCTTGGCGGCGTCACGCGTGCCTGAATCTTGTAACTTGGGATCTCAAAACCATAGTCCCCAACCTCTTCCGCTGGGCCACGGTCGCCACCATGTTGTTTCGGATTAAATGACATCCAAATGTCGTAGTAACTGGTCCCTTGTGACTGAGCGAGCTGTAGAACCTGCACTGACTCGGCAGACAAGGAGTCATAAAAGACGTCAAACGCTCCTAGCTTCACACCGTGCAGTCGAGCGTGCAGCAATCGGTCCAGTTTGGCCCCGCGTGCTGGCTCTCCAGACGTTTCAGAAGCCGGCAGAAGCGCAGCGTAAGTCGTCAACAAGCGAAGAGCCTCTCCCGCAGCTAGATCGGGGGAGACGCCCCTCCACTTCGAGAGAAACGCAAGCGCATCTTCAGCAGGCTTCATGTAGGGACTTAAGTCAGCAAACGTTCCATCATTAAAACGTAAATATCCGAAGGTAATTTTTTCCTCTAGCACCGCGGCGCCTGTGAACAGCGCCAGGGAGACTCGTTCCGCCCGATCCGGAGGAACCATGAGAATCTCACCCTCGCCCTCGAAAAGAGCGCCGGTGACGTGGCCGAGCACGTCTTCTGTAAATCCGATCGTCCCGTCTTCTAGCGTCAGATAAAACCCAGGGCGATCAATGTGGGCATCGCGCACGTGATACACCCGCGTCGCGTCCAGCCCTACCTTCCCCAAACGCAGGAACAACTCCTCCGCCGGATGCCGAGGAGTCTCCGACGGCCCTGCCGCGCTCTGCTTTTGCGCGACAGCGGAATCACTCGCCACCAACATAGCAACCCAAACAATGGCGAACACCAAATTCCGCATTACCACAGTCACTTCAGGCGCTCCTTCCTGCGTTGCTAGACTTGAAAATAGTGCGCGCTCAAATTATCACTCTTTTCGGCGTTGTTGCGGTCGCTTGCGCCTTCGCGCCAGCCGAAACGCTTCACCTCAAAAACGGCCGCACCATTTGGGCCGACAGCGTTCACGAAAATGGTACCCGCATCGAGTACGAAGTCGGTGAGAATACGTTCGCGATACCTAAGTCTTTAGTGGATCGAATCGACTCCGGAGGCGCTCCCCCCGAGTATTCCACGTCCGCAGGGGACTCCAAGTCAACCGATATCCCCGCGCCCAGCACCGAGTTGCGCATCGCCAACGATCTCTATTCGCGAGTTTTGCACGATGGCAAAGTGGATACTGATGCGCTGGCCAAGCTGGAAAAGGAAAGCACTCCAGACAATGCCGCCGCTGGCTACTTCCTGGCAGGACGGCATGAACTCGAAAAGGGCAACACCACGGTGGCACGGATTTACTACGAAAGCGCGCTTCGCCTGCAACCGGATAACGCGATTCTGCTTTCCCACTACACCGTAGTTCTCTTGCGCGCGGGAGCAGCCAGAGAAGCTCTGGCCGCAGCCG
>JAYTQD010000136.1:0-1759 GCA_043746935.1 Acidobacteriaceae bacterium
GTTGTTCCATGCTTTGTATTTGGGGGCTAACGTTTGACATGAGGGGTGCACAAAAGGCGCAGCCTTTTGGGCATCCCCTCGATGGAAGGGTTAGGCATCACTTCGCGCCGTCGCGCTTTGATATGCCAGCCAACTTGTCGGCCGGGAGAGAATCGTAGAGCTTCTCTATTTCTTTGGGTTCTGTGATCATCTTGTGAGCTACGAAATTCACCAAGCGGAAGAGCTTCAGGACTGTTTCTTGATCGTCCTTTAGATCGAGTGAGCCGGGGTGAACCGCTTCGTTTCCCACAACGCGAACGCTGTCTAGGGCCTGCTGGACCTTGATCGGCAGCCCTTTCGCTACCAGAGAGGCGATATCAGAGTTGATGTTTGAGCCACTCTCGCCGAGATGAATACAAAGCTTTTGCAACGCGAGTCTGAGCAAGGCTGCTGCACCGCGAGGAGAGAGGTTTGCAATAAGTCGTGCCTCTTCATAGTCGGCGAGCACATCGGCGGGGAAGTCGTCGCTGGGCGGTTCTGCTGTCGAGTGAAGCGGATAAATCATTGACGCACCGTGCCAGATTGTTGGCTCGCCGCAGCTATTGCAGCGAGACAACGTGAACTCTTTGTTCTGGTACTGCGACCCGAAGCCAGTTGGTTGCGAGGCGCCGACGAGATAAAACCAGTCTTGCTTCGCGAAGACCTTGCAGCGCGTGCAGTTGAAGGCTCCGGCTTGAAGCGAAGGAGGAATGTGATTGCTCATATGCGGTTCCGGAGTGACTTGGTGATGCCTAACGTTTGACATGAGGGGTGCACAAAAGGCGCAGCCTTTTGGGCATCCCCTCGATGGAAGGGTTAGGCGTCGCTGGGTCACCACGCCTCGTCGCTAACCAGCGCTTTGTCGTGGATTTGAAGCGCCAACGAGTGGCTTTCATCTACCTACTTCTTCAGGAGCGTGGCGTACTTCTTACCCGTCTCTGGGTAATCTCGCAACAGGGCTTCAATCGCCTGATTGCGAACGCCCTGCGTCGAAGTTGGGCTCTCGATCTCTGAGATGTACTGCTTGCGCTCAGCGTCAGCAACCAATGCTTTTAGAGCTGAGTCATCTTGAAGTTCGGAGCATCGTCGCAAAGCAAGGCTCGCTGACCAATACTCGGCCTTTCCCATAAGGCGCTGATATTCGGCCTTCTTCGCCGCAAGGTTCTTCTGGCAGCCTTTGAGTTGGGCTGCATCCTCAGTCGTTCGGGCCTTTGCGGTTGCTTCAACAAGCGCGCGGTCGACTGGCGCTTCATACCCCTTGGCCGGCCCTCCAGCGCTTGCCTTCCCGGCGGCAACATCGTTGTCATACATGCGTCGGCACTCGTCTTTCCTCAGTGGGCCGACAAGTGCTTCGCACACCTCGCGCTTTTGGCGTGCCTGGCTTTGGTACTCGGGAATCGTGAGGCCATAGGCCATGAATATGACGATGAGGCCAAGCGGTACCCATAGCCACCACTTCGTGCGAGGGACTTTTGCCCCACACGTGGGACAGCTATTCGCTGTGGAGCTTATGGAATTCCCGCATTCGTGACAGCTAATCATTGCCATACGGCTTCCCTTGCCCGAGTCTTGCAAAGTTTCCTTCGTTCACTCGGATGGTATCGCTCGGCCGCCAGTGAACACGCAGCCCGGCTGCTCTTGCGACGCCTAACGTTTGAGGTAAGCGGCAGACAAAAGGCGCAGCCTTTTGACTGTCCGCTTGACCGATGGGTTAGCCCTTGGTGGGCGACGATACAACAGC
>JAYTQD010000137.1:0-4743 GCA_043746935.1 Acidobacteriaceae bacterium
GGGGAAGCCGAAAGCGCAGCTTTTGGATTTCCCCTCGATGGAAGGGTTAGCCGGCACCCTCGCAACGCTGGTGGGACTACAGGAACGATGATGAACCTCGAAACTGCAATTGCTGACGGTAAAACTCTGATTCCGGCTATGCCGTCGGTTCTGGATTTTGCTTTGATAGGAAGCGCGATGTACTTGCCGCACGCGAACGATGTTGATTTTTTGGTTCTGATTGCCCCGAGCCTGAACGCAGTGGACTACTCGGCTCAAATGTGCGGCGAAGGGTGGGGCAACTGCGGCGAGTATGACGGTGTTAGCGGAATCTGGGCTGCGGTGCGCCGCGAAAACTTGAACCTCATGATCACGCATGACAAAAATCACATTAGCGGGCGTGACTTCCAAGAGCTGACCGCAACCTACGAATTCTTCCGCCAGGTCGAACATCGTTTGCAACTTCGCATGGGACAACAGACACACCGGCTTCCGTCTTCGCCGGAGGAACTGCGCGTGCTGGAACGTTCCATGGCCCGACACCTGGCATTGCAACATGCTTCTCAGACCGTGGAAGAAGCACTGCGGGAACACATGGCCGCAGTCTCAGAAATCTACCGCCGCATCATCCACCATCAGCAATGGCGATTGCAGGAGGAAACCGCCGAGGCTGGTTTTGCCCTTAGCCCAAGCCGCGAGCCTGCGAGCGATCTCCCTTACAACGTAATGCTCGACCGTCTGGCGCAGGATGCCCCACGACTCTTTGCCGCAGCCCAAGCCACGGAAGCAGGCTCATTGGGCCGCCGCAACCTGCAGCGTTTTCTCAGTTCGATCTTCAGCAGTTCCACGCGGTACGCCATTCTCCTCCGCCATCCCGAAGCTCTACCATCAGCTATCCAGTTGTTTGAAACCAGCGGATATCTCACCGATGTTCTGGTGCAATATCCGGAAGAGTGCGTCACGCTGGCGGATCTGGCGGCCCAGCCTGCACTTCAGCCCGCGCCTGTCGCAGAAGGCTATCTGTTCGGCCCATCCTCACGATGGCAGACCGCTGCTTCCGACCCGGTGTTCCAATTCGTGGCCACATCCAATAGTTCGCATTCGGAAAAGCTCGCCCTCCTGCGTCGCCACCACCGCCACTTGAGTTTTGTAACCGGCGTCCGCGATCTCATGGAACTGCGCCCTGTGTATCAGTCTTTTTCAGCACATTCGGCGGCCGCGGACGATGCCATTCGCGCAGCATTCGCCCTGGCCGGGCGTCCGGATGGCTTGGCTGTTCTCGCCTTGGGTCGCTTGGGCGGCTCGGAATTCGACGTATTCTCCGACGCCGACCTCATTTTCGCGCGTCACGAAACCCTTCCCGTCGAGATTGCCCAGAAGGCTGGCGAACAAATTGTGAATGCTCTCGCCGCCTATACGCGCGAAGGCATGGTTTTTCCCGTCGATGCCCGTCTACGGCCCCACGGTGGGGAGGGCGAGCTCGTACTCACGTCCACGGCATTCGGCTCATATTGCGAGGACGAGGCCCACGCGTGGGAAGCCCTGTCGTATGCCAAACTTCGCTTTCTTTGCGGTTCGTCCGAGGTCGCCGGACAAATGCAAGACGCAGCCAGAAAGGCGTTCACTCGCTTTGCCTCGTCTCCCAATTTCGCCTCTGCGTTGCACGAAATGCGGGCCCGCCTCGAGCAATCCGCCTCGGAGAGCAACTGGAAAAGTTCTCCAGGCGGAATCTATGACATCGACTTCCTGACCGGCTTCCTGCTGCTCAAGTCCGCCATTCCAAAGAAAGACGGATCACTCCGCGACCGCCTATGGCGCCTCGCGGATGCTGGAGTTCTAACCAAGGCAGAAGCCAGCGAACTCGACCATGCCGCCGAACTCCTGCGCACCGTCGAACACGTATCAGCTCTGGTCGCAGGCCGCAGACTACGCTGGCTCCCCACCGCGCCGCACACGCTGCAGGCCTGCGAACGCTGGGCGTCAGGAATCTTGCGAAGTTCTTTCGCTAACGGCCTGGCCAGCGCCATACAGCAAACCATGCAGGCCGTCCGCGAAATCTACGTGCTCCGGCTGCGTTAGTCGGAATTCGGAAAAAGATTCTTTTCTTCAATCCAGTCTCACGTGTCTTTCGTACTCCCCGCAGGAGGAAGACATGAAACTGATGAATCCCGCTCTATCCCGGATGGCGCTGTTCTCGGCCGTCGCTCTCATGGCCGTTGGTGCTCACGCCGGTACTCAGGCAGAAGATGCGTCCACCCTCAAGCCCAACCAAACTTTTGGCTTCGGCGCCGACAAGGTTTTAACGTTCACCTATACGCAAAACTTTGACTGTGTGGAACAACCTAAAGACGACCTCAACCACAACGGAAAACTGGCGCAACGCGATCCCGGCGAGCTCCAGACGCCAATCTGCGTTGTTGGCACGCAACCTAGTATTAATCCTCCAGGACAGACCGGTAACCCGGCCATCACCACGGAGCCTCTCTACGTTCTCGTCCCCATGTTTTCCGCCGACAACGACCAGAATCCGAACGATGCCATCCCCTGCACCAACGTCGTCAGCCAGACCCTTTGTGGCCCGGCGCTCGGCAAGACTTTGATCGCTCTTTTTGGCGCAATTCCAGAGGCTTTCAAGGCCAAGCCCAGCGTCTATACCCAGTGCCCTGATCCAGGACTAGCTCCCGGAACTTGCACGATGCATGCGTCGCGCCTGGACCTGGCTCCAGTACTTGCAGCACTGAAGCTGATCCCGAACGCCAGCAGCAATGTGTTCCTACCGACGCCGAACCATTCGCACATTGTGAATGATGACGCTGTTACCAAGAAGCCGATTTGGTGGCAAGTGATCCCAGTCCTCGTGCTCAAGCAGAGTGACTGGCCTTCCAAGGATGGCAACAGCGGGATTACTTCTTCTGCCGCCATTCAACTTGCGGAAAAGAACGGTGAAGCCCTCGAAGCTCCTTCGAACTTCTTCCTGTTCTTTAGCTCAGTTGTGAATCACGATCACTCGCACTAGACCCGATTCGAATCACTGAAAGCAGCGCCGTTTCAGGGGTCTCTGAGGCGGCGTTTCTTTTGCCCCATCAGCCCCTTCGGTGCGCCAAATCCTCCGCTCCTCCCGCAAATTCTTTATAATTACTGGTTCATTTCCCCGGAGGATTTCATGGCAGGTTCTTACAACGGAGTTCCGGTGCCGAGTGACGGCGCCAAGATCGGCTACAGCGACGGTAAACACCAGATCCCCAACAATCCGATCATTCCGTTCATTGAGGGCGACGGTACCGGACGCGACATTTGGAAGGCCTCACAACGCGTTTTCGATGCTGCGGTAGAAAAAGCTTACGAAGGCAAACGCAAAGTAGCGTGGTTTGAAGTCTTCGCCGGAGAAAAAGCCAAAGCCAAGTTCGACAACTGGCTTCCCGATGACACAGTCGAAGCGATCCGCGAATTTCGCGTGGCCATCAAGGGACCGCTCACGACTCCGGTAGGCGGCGGCATCCGCTCCCTGAATGTGACCCTGCGCCAGGTTCTTGATCTCTATTCCTGCATCCGCCCGGTTCGCTATTACTCGGGTACGCCGTCTCCGGTGAAGCATCCCGAAAAAATGAACATCGTGATCTTCCGCGAAAACACAGAAGACGTCTATGCCGGCATCGAGTGGGAACAGGGAACTGCCGAGTGCGCCAAGCTCATCAAGTTCCTCAATGAGGAAATGCTAAAAGGCGGCAAGAAGCAGGTTCGCCTAGATTCCGGCGTGGGCATCAAGCCCATTTCGATTACCGGCACCAAGCGCCTGGTGCGGGTGGCGATTCAGTATGCGCTGGACAACAAGCTGAAGTCGGTAACGCTGGTGCATAAAGGCAATATTCAGAAATTTACCGAAGGGGCGTTTCGCAATTGGGGCTACGAAGTGGCAACACAGGAATTCCGGGCGCTGGTGGTCACGGAGCGCGAGAGCTGGATTATCGACAACAAAGATAAGAACCCGAATATCTCCGTCGCGGACAACGCCGCTTTAACGGAACCCGGCATGGAGTATGCACCGCCAGCCTTCCGCCAAGCCGTCGAGCAAGAGGTCAAGGAGGTTCTCGACGCCATCTACGCCACGCATGGCAAGGGCGCGTGGAAGTCGAAGCTGATGATCAACGACCGCATCGCCGATTCCATCTTCCAGCAGGTTGTCACCCGCCCCGAAGAGTATTCGGTCCTAGCCACCCCGAACCTCAACGGAGACTATATTTCCGACGCCTGCGCCGCGCAGGTCGGCGGACTCGGCATCGCACCAGGAGCCAACATTGGCGATGGCTTCGCCATCTTCGAAGCCACGCACGGCACAGCCCCGAAGTACGCCGACAAAGATGTCATCAATCCAGGATCGGTGATCCTCTCCGGGGTTATGCTATTCCGGCACATCGGCTGGAACGAGGCCGCCGACCTGATCGAGCAGGGCATGGAAAAAACGATTCTCCAGAAAAAGGTCACCTATGATTTCGAGCGTCTGATGGAAGGCGCCACCAAGGTTAAAACCAGCGAGTTTGGCGACTACATCATCAACAACATGGCCGCAAAGGTGGCTGCGGACTAGGCAGCCACGTCGAAGGGTTTTCAGCAGTGCAAATCCAGCTCCGTATGCCGGAGCAAATTGAGGATTCATTCATGCGTAAGAAAGTTTCGGTCGTAGGTTCAGGGAATGTTGGAGCGACAACTGCTCACTGGATTGCCTCGAAAGAGCTAGCCGACGTAGTGCTCATCGATATTCTGGAA
>JAYTQD010000138.1:0-4739 GCA_043746935.1 Acidobacteriaceae bacterium
ACCATCAGCCCATCCGCGCCCACGGCGACAGCTGCCCGAGACAACGGAATTACTTTGTGCCGCTTGCCGGTTCCGTGGCTTGGATCAACAATGATTGGCAAATGGCTGCGCTTTTGTACTGCTGGAACAATGCTCAAATCCAAAGTGTTACGCGTATGGTCGGTAAAAGTCCGAATGCCGCGCTCGCACAGGATGACGTTGTAGTTGCCCTCGCTCATGATGTACTCGGCCGCCATCAGGAATTCGTCGAGTGTCGCCGACAATCCGCGCTTCAACATCACCGGTTTTTTGGCCCGCCCAGCGCGCTTGAGCAAAGAAAAGTTCTGCATGTTGCGCGCGCCAATTTGGATGATGTCAGCGTAGGCATCCACCAGTTCCAGCGACTCGTGGTCAATCGCCTCAGTGATGATGCGCAAGCCAAACTGTGTCCGGATGTCCGCCAGAATCTTCAACCCTTCCTCGGCCAAACCTTGAAACGAATACGGCGAAGTCCGAGGCTTATACGCGCCTCCACGGAAAAACTGCGCCCCCGCGCGATGCACTCGTTCCGCCACCGCAAACGCCTGTTCGCGGCTTTCGATGCCGCACGGTCCAGCCATGATGGCCAGCGTGTGTCCGCCAATGGTCGCGTCGCTACCTGGAAACGTGATGACCGTGTTGTCCGGTTTTACATCCCGGCTGACCAGCTTGTAGGGCTTCGAGACGCGGATCAGCTCCTGCACTCCGGGCATCTCGTCGAGCGTCCCAGGCTCGACCACTCCGGCGTTGCCGGTAATGCCAATCGCCGTTCGCTGCTCCCCGGGCATGGGGTGGGCGCGATAGCCCAGCGACTCAACTTTCTTGCAGACGGCGCGAATTTGCTCGTCCGTGGCGTGCGATTGCATTACGACTAACATGCGGTTCTCCCGAAACTCTTAGTCTAGCTGGGCGGGGACGGTGGGGCAAACGGATGTGTTGGCGGCACGCGAAAATCAGGCGCTTGTTGAACCGCGGGGTATAATGCCGCAGCTTCCACAGGTCTTTCAAAGTTCTGGTTAGCTGCACCAAGCTCTAGAGACGGAGCCTTACGCTGGTTTCCAATTCGATTCCGAAAGGTAGAAGATGGCTTGGTTCTTCCTCTTTTTCTTGATCTCCGGCTTTTGCAGCGTTCTCTATGAACTCATCTGGTTGCGCCTCTCGATGGCGCAGTTCGGTGTCACGACGGCTCTGACCTCGATTGTTTTGTCCGTGTTCATGGCTGGACTCGGACTTGGTTCTTGGATCGCTGGCGCGGCTTTACGTCGCTATGGCGCCCGTCTCAGTTTCCCTCCGCTGCGGGTTTATGCCCTGCTTGAGTTGCTGATTGGTATCTCCGCTTTTGTTGTGCCGTTGGAACTCATCTGGGGGCATCGTCTTCTAGAGCATCTTTCGGCCACCGCGACAGTCTCGTCAGGGACGTACTATCTAATTTCCGGGCTGTGGCTGGCCGCCACCATGATCCCGTGGTGCGCTTGCATGGGCGCAACCATTCCCATTGCCATGTTCGCGATTCGTAGAGATGCGCGCTACCAGACTTCTCGCTCTTTTAGTTTTTTGTACGTGGCCAATGTTCTAGGAGCGGTCGGCGGCTCTTTCTTGCCGCTATTGGTGATTGAACTTTACGGTTTTGGCGGAACGCTTCGCCTTGGCGTGATTCTCAATTTGCTGATCGCCGCGGCGGCGTTCTTCGTCTCCTTTGCCTCATCCCCCAATGCTGAGTTCGCTGCGGGCACGCCATCACAGCTGGCTCTTGGCGCAAGAGATCGCCGCGGCATACTCGCCCTGCTCTTCACCACCGGTCTCGCCACGATGGCGACCGAACTGATCTGGATTCGCCTCTTCACGCCGTATATCGGTCCGGTTGTCTATTCCTTCGGAATGATCCTCGTCGCCTACTTATTGGCCACGATGATCGGCGCTCGCATCTATCGTTGGTGGAGCCAAAGCCATAGCCAGGAAAATCCCCTAACCTGGATTTCGCTGGCGTTTTTCGGAGTTCTACCGCTGTTGACCGCTGATTCGCGAGTGCCCATTCACCTGGTGGCGCGGGTCTTTGTTGGCGTGATGCCGTTTGCTGGCATGATGGGCTTCCTCACGCCCATGCTGGTGGATCGATGGTCGGAGGGCGATCCGGACCGTGCTGGACGAGCCTATGCCGTGAATGTTCTCGGCTGTATCGTCGGGCCTTTGCTGGCGGGTTTCTTGTTGCTTCCGCTGGTGGGCGAACAGGTTGCCATGCTGTTGCTCGTGCTTCCGTGGTTCGCTATGGCATGGCCTAAGGGCCGCGCGACGGTGATTAGTCCGGCAGCCCGTGCTTCGGCCTTTGCCATTCTCCTCGGGGCGCTGGCGGTATTTTTCCTGACGCAGGGCTACGAAGCGCAATTTCCCGAGCGCCGGGTTTTGCGGGATGCGACCGCGACCGTTATTGCCAAGGGTGTTGGGCCCGAACGGCGACTGCTGGTAAACGGAATGGGTATGGCCAAGCTGACACCGATCACCAAAATGATGACCCACTTGACGTTGGCGTCGCTTGATCACGAGCCGAAGCGCGTCCTCGTCATTTGTTTTGGAATGGGAACGACGTTTCGTTCAGCTATCTCGTGGGGCATACCGAGTACCGTAGTTGAGCTGGTGCCAAGCGTGCCGAAGCTGGTGACCTACTACCATCCGGATGGCGGCAAAGTCTTGGCTTCGCCGCTCGCGCATGTGGTGATTGATGATGGGCGCAGGTTTCTTGAGCGCTCGCCCGAACCCTTTGACGCGATCATTATCGATCCTCCGCCGCCGGTGCAGACCGCCGGATCGAGTCTTTTGTATTCGCAGGATTTTTACACAGTGGCGAAACAGCGTCTTACTCCGGGCGGGATTCTGCAGCAGTGGCTTCCCGATGGCGATAATGCCACGCAGGCATCAGTTGCGCTGGCGCTCAAGAATTCTTTTCCTTACATTCGCGTCTACCGCGGGATTGAAGGCTGGGGGTGGCATTTCCTGGCCAGCGAACGCCCGATTCCGGTGCGTACCTCGGCCGAGTTGCTGGCCCGTATGCCGGAGGCAGCGGTTCACGACATGATGGAATGGGGTCCGGCGCAGACTCCGGAACAGCAGGTCGAGCTCCTACTGTCTCACCAACTACCCCTCGATCCGATGATCGCGCTTTCCCCGGAGACGCCCGCACTGCAAGATCAGCGGCCAATCAATGAATACTTTCTGTTGCGCACACCCTTTGGTCAATTGATGGACATGCAATGATGCTGATCCGCGCGGGCGGAGCTAACCGTCTTCGTCCGCCCGCGCGATCACTAGCCTGATCAAGAACGACCGGATCTAGAACGAATAGACCAAGTCAAACTGCATGCGGCGCAGGTACGGCTCTTGCGTGCCGGCCACTGTACCTGGTGCCAGTACCGAGTGCTCCAGATTGCTGTTCAGGGTTCGGCCAATCCAGTAGCTGTAGTTGGCCGAAACGTTCTGCCGCAGCCGCCACTGCGCGTAGATGCGGTGTTGCAGGATGTTCGTCGGCGCGCGCTGATCGCTTTCCGCGAATGACGACAGAATGGAATCCTGTTCCTGCCGCTCGAACGCATAGCCGAAAATCACGTCGTTCTTGTTTTTGCTCTGTCCCAGGCTCACATCGAATAAATATGCATGTGACTGGCTGCCTAGCGTGGTCGGGTTTCCCTTGGCGTCGAGCGGGTGCGCCGCTGCGTCGAGGTTGTTCTCGTATTCCAGGAGAACGTTGAGTGGTAGGCGGCTCAAGCCAGTCTTGATCTGGTTGTTGAGGATCAAGTCCGCATACAAGAAGCCGGAGAGGAAATGCACCGCACCTTTGGCGTCAACTGTGGTGGCGTTGGTCATACCGTTGGCCGCGATGGCGCAAGGAGCGACCGTTGGGAGATTGAGCCCGCCAGCGCATCCGGGGCCTTCTCCAGGTGTTGGAAGTCCAGTGACGGGCGTCGGAGCTGTGGGCGGTGTGCCCGTGGTTGTGGCCTGCACTGCGAATGCGGACGCGTTCAGGATGGCATCCACGTTGCGCCAGTTCAAGATGGTGAAGCTCGGCGTGCTGGTCATGAAGCCGAAGTCGAGTTTGCCGGAGACCTGGCCGCCCGTTGCGAATGAGTCGTGCGTGTTGGCGTAGGCCAGTTTGGAGTTGCTGTTCTCGCTGTACAGGAGGTTAATCGCCTGGACCGTGAAGTTCTTAACTACCGGAGTCTTCAGATCGAACGAGAGTTTCGCTGCGAAGCCCTCGGGATTGATGTCGGGATCGAAGGTGGTGGACGTACGGTTCCAGGTGTAGGCAAACTTTCCGCCGGTTAACTGCAACCACTTGTGAGCCACTGGCTGGTAGGTGATGTAGCCCCGGTCGAGACCGATGGTTTTGCGGTCGAAAAAGTTGGTGAGGGTTTCGTTGGTGGTGGTGGGATCGCCGAGCGAGCCGGTGGCAAAAGCCAGGCCGCCGGTAAAGTCTTCGCCCAGTTTTCCTTCGAGCCCGAGGCGCACGCGTACGCGGGCGCGGTTGCGGTCCACGCAGGCGGCGCAGGACTGCTGGTAGTTCTCACCGCGCACGCGGATATCGCCGTTCCAGCGGAAACGGCTGTTAATGCCCTCCAGCAAGCTCAGGCGCTTCACGTTGTCGGCTTCGGCTGTCGTGAACAGGGCTAGGCCAGTCTTGGCCTCCACGGCGTTCTCCGAGGCTTGGTCGGCCAAACGCTGCGCTTCGGCGG
>JAYTQD010000139.1:0-12515 GCA_043746935.1 Acidobacteriaceae bacterium
ACGATTCCGCCTCTATGTTATTTAAATTCAGCACTTTATGATCGGTTTGCAATGTTCCACCAGCGCAGTACTGCAACGCCTTGCACTCTTATGCGGGATTCACGGACCACGGACTCAGTAGCCGCGCGTCTTGTCCACGAGTCCCAGAAGCGGCTCCCTGGCGATATAGCGGCGGAGATTTTCCGTAATTAACTCCACGTGCCGTTGCCACAGGTTCTGGATAAAGCCGGCACAGTGGGGGGTGATGAGGAGATTTTCCAGCGCCCACAGCGGGGAGGTCTCGGGAAGTGGTTCTTCCTCAAAGACATCCAGGGCGGCACCGGCGATCTGCTTTGTTTGCAATGCTTTGGCTAGAGCCGCTTCATCAATCAGAGCGCCGCGTCCGACGTTGATCAGGTAGGCGTCGGGCTTCATCTGCGCCAAGCGCTCGGCGTTGATTACATGCCGCGAGTTTGGCGTGATCGGCGCCGCTAAAACCACGAAATCCGATTGGGCTAGAAGTTGGGCGATATCGCGCGTTGCATATACAGCGTTAAGGCCATCGGCGGGTTTCTCCGGGTGCTCGCGGACGGCTACCACGTTCATCCCAAGAGCTTTAGCTCGCTGAACTACCTCCGCGCCAATGGCCCCAAGGCCCACCAGCCCGAGCGTCGAGCCAGTGACTTCGCGAGGTTGGGGTCGCGCGTCCCAGAGCAGCTGCTGTCCCCAAGTGCTCTGCGCTTGGTAGCGGACACACGCGGGAATCTGACGGGACAGGGCGAAGATGAGTCCAAGAACATGCTCGGCCACCGGGGCCGCAAAGGTACCGCGTCCATTCGTGAGCGTGATGGGGCTGGCGACGAACTCCGGAACCAAGAATTGGTGCACGGCAGCTGCGGGGGAGTGAACCCACTTGAGTTGGCTAGCGCTAGCTAGCTCGTTCGGGGGCAGGGTGGAGCCAATGGCGATTTCGGCATCACGGATCTCAATCGACCACTGTTCCGGGCTGGCGGGGTGGACGACTTCGAGCTTGGGGAAGCGCTCCCGCAGGCGCTGGGCGACCCAGGGAGGAGGATTCCAGAGTTCGAATTTGTGCTGCTGAAAGAGGACGACTTTCATGCGCCGAATGCTTCATGTGCCGCGCATAACATTATGTGCTCCACATAGCCAAAAATGCCCCGCAGGATTGCATGTGCTGCACATGTTTGCATGTGCTCCACATGTCTACTTTTTTAGCTCCACGCGAAGGTCGTGCCCGGTCATTTCCTTCGGTTGCGGGATGCCAAGCATACTGAGAACGGTCGGTGAAATATCGCGCAAAGAGCCATCCGGACGCAGCGCGAACTTTTTGTCTTCTCCGCTGACGACGATGAAGGGCACCGGGTTGGTGGTGTGCGCGGTGTGTGGACCGCCGCTGACCGGGTCGATGAGCATTTCGGCGTTGCCGTGGTCGGCGGTGATGAGCATGGCTCCGCCTTTGCGTTTGACGGCGGCTTCGATTTGGGCCAGACAGCCGTCGACGGTTTCGACGGCCTTGATAGTTGGCTCAATTTTTCCGGAATGGCCCACCATGTCCGCGTTGGCGAAGTTCACGATGATGATGGGGAAGCTTCCCTGCTCGACGGCTTTGACCACAGTCTCCGCAATTCCCTGCGCGGACATTTCTGGTTTTAGATCATAGGTAGCGACCTTGGGCGAGGCCACCATCTGGCGTTCTTCACCCGGGAACGGAGTCTCGACCCCACCATTGAAAAAATATGTAACGTGGGCGTACTTCTCGGTTTCTGCGACGCGCAGGTTCTTCAGGCTGGCTTGGCCCATGATGTTGGCGAGAATGTTATCCATGGACTCGGGCGGAATCACCACCGGCAACGTGAACTTCTTGTCGTACTGGGTCATACAGACGTACTTCAGGTTTTTCGGCACCCGTTCGCGCAGGATGGTTTCGTCGAGGCCTTCCCAGCCTTCAAGATTGCGTCCGCCCTCGGCATTCAGTCCGCTGTTGCGGCAGAGCGCGCGAGTAATTTCACGCACGCGATCCGCGCGGTAGTTAAAACAAATGCAGGCGTCCTCATCACGAATCGTCGCGACCGGCTCGCCCTTGTTGTCCGCACACACAAACGGCACGATGAACTCGTCAGTGACGTCTTTGTTGTAGGAGTCTCTGACACCTTGCACAGCGTCCACGTAACGCGCCGCGCCACCGTTGCCGGTGTCATTACCGATGACCATCACATCAAAAGCCTTGGCGATGCGCTCCCAGCGGCGATCACGGTCCATGGCGTAATAGCGGCCGCTCACGCTGGCAATGTGCCCACAGTTGTATTCGCGCATTTTCTGTTGCAGCTTTTCGAGGTAGCCAGCGCCGTTCGTAGGCAGCGTGTCGCGGCCGTCCATAAAGGCGTGGACGAACACGCGGTCGAGGCCGTTTTGCTTGGCCATTTTCAGCAGCGCGTGCAGATGCTCCTGCTGCGAATGCACACCGCCGTCAGAGACCAGCCCGAACAAATGCAGACGGCGTCCGCCAGAACGGGCATGCTTCATCGCATCCAGCAGCACAGGATCGGAAAAGAAATCGCCGGTCTGAATCATTTTGTCGATGCGCGTGATGTCCATGTGGACCACGCGGCCCGCGCCAATGTTCAAGTGCCCGACTTCGCTAT
This sequence comes from Acidobacteriaceae bacterium, assembly GCA_043746935.1. Lineage (GTDB taxonomy): Bacteria > Acidobacteriota > Terriglobia > Terriglobales > Acidobacteriaceae > JANXUC01. The sequence goes on from JAYTQD010000139.1 coordinate 2,643, forward strand.
TACCCATCTGGCCTTCGGGCAGCCCGACAAATGGCCCGCTGGTTTGAATCAGCGTATTGGGGAAATCGCGCAGCAAACGGTCATAGGTGGGCTTGCGCGCAAGGGCGATAGCGTTGGCTTTGGTCTCGGCGCGGTAGCCCCAGCCGTCGAGAATGATGAGAACGAGAGGATTGGGAATCATAAGATTAGTTTTTGCGTAGTTCGGGTGTTGCGGCAGCGGGCGGTTTGGATTGCTCCTCTTCTTCTTTCGCTTTCTGGTCAGCGTGATCCATGGCCTGCTTGAGCGCTCGCTGCACGTTAGCCGAGACCGCCTGCATGGATTCCGCCGCCATCCCAGCTTGCTCGCGCAGCAACTTCTGGCCCGTCGGCGAGGAATAGAACGCCACCATCGCGTCGACATCCGCTTTACTCAGGTGCTTTTCGTAGATGGGAATCATGTCCTCGACCATCTCGTCGAGCGGAAAGTTCTTCAGGAACTCCAGCGCGGAATCGCCCGCTTTTTCGATATCCTCGTCCGTCACGCGGCGGTTGCGCTTTCGCATCATCGCACCGATCATCAGGCGCTGCTGCGTCAACATGACTTCCATCGTGATCCGGATTTGTTCCTGAACGCGCATGGCGGTGAAGAGGCGCTGGATGTCGTCACGGGTGGACGGTGGGTCAGCGGAGGGCTGCTGCGCGATGGCCGATGCGGTCAACATCGCTGCCAGAAGCATGGAATGCAATGCCGATTTCATAGAGCCTCCATCTCCGTTTTTTGAAATCCCCGCCCCTTCGACTTCGCTCAGGGCAGGCTCTGTCGCTGCGCTACCAGGACGGGGCACCCGGCATTTCTGAAATTCTTCCGCCCTGGGCAGGCGAGGGCGCCTGCCCCTACGCGTGCCTAGGCTTTGTAATTCAGTGCCGAGACTCCTGGGAACGTCGCCATCTCATCCAGCGCTTCTTCAATCCGCAACAGCTGGTTGTATTTGGCGACGCGGTCAGTTCTGGAAGCGGAACCAGTCTTGATTTGACCTGCGCCAGTTGCTACGGCCAGATCCGCGATAAACGTATCTTCGCTTTCACCCGAGCGGTGCGAAATGACCGACGTATAGCCGTTGCGCCGCGCCAGTGCAATCGCGTCGAGCGTCTCGCTCACGGTGCCGATCTGATTGACTTTGATCAGAATCGAATTTGCCACGCCGCGATCGATGCCTTCTTGCAAGCGTTCGGTGTTGGTAACAAATAAATCATCTCCCACCAGCTGAATCTTGTGACCCAGTTCCTTGGTCATCAGCGCCCAACCGTCCCAATCATCTTCGGCCAGTCCGTCTTCGATGGAAACGATGGGGTAATCTTCGACCCACTTCGCCCAGAACGCCACCATCTCTTCGGAACTCTTCGCGCTCTTATCGCTCTTCTTGAAAATGTACTTCCCGTCTTTGTAGAACTCGCTGCTGGCGGGGTCGAGCGCAATGCCAATGTCTTGTCCTGGCCGAAACCCTGCCGCCTGGATCGCCTCCAGCACCACGTCAATCGCCTCGGTATTCGACTTCACCGATGGCGCAAATCCGCCTTCGTCGCCGACTGCCGTGCTATAGCCGCGCTTTTTCAAGACACCCTTCAGAGTATGGAACACTTCCACGCCCCAGCGCAGCGCCTCGGAAAACGACTCCGCGCCCACAGGCATGCACATGAATTCCTGGAAATCCACGTTATTATCGGCGTGCGCGCCGCCATTCAAAATATTCATCATTGGAACAGGTAGCACATGGGCATTCACGCCACCCAGATAACGGTACAGCGGCATCTTGTAACTCTCCGCCGTGGCGCGCGCCACAGCCATGGAGACCGCTAAAATCGCATTCGCGCCGAGACGGCCCTTATTCGGTGTTCCGTCCAGCTCAATCATGCGCTGGTCAATCCCGCGCTGGTCGGAGGCGTCCAGACCGGCGAGCGCCTCGGCAATCTCACCATTCACGTTCTCCACGGCCTGCAACACGCCTTTGCCGAGGAAGCGCTTTTCGTCGCCGTCGCGCAGCTCGACAGCTTCGTGTTCTCCGGTGGATGCGCCACTGGGAACAATGGCGCGGGCGCGCGAGCCATCGGCTAGGGTGATTTCGGCTTCCACGGTCGGGTTGCCGCGCGAATCAATCACTTCGCGGGCGTGAATTTCTTGAATGTTCATGGGAATGTCCTTGTAGTCCCGTTTTTGCCGGGCAGCATAAGATTTTTCAACAGCAGTCCAGGCCGGAGAAATCGCCGAGACTGGAATGAGATCGCTCATAATAAGGTGAATCAGGATTATATCGGATGAAAACCCGTAGTTACGTGCCTGAGAAGTCTTTCCTGTCTTCGACTCGTAAGATCTTCGACTCGCTTCAGAGCTTGCCTGGGCTTGGTATCAAGCGTGGTTCCCTTGCCCCTCCCGTGGTTGTCCCTCGCCCCTGGCTGGTCTAGAGTCGAAAATAAGATGAAATTCGGAGGCTGTATGAAGAAATTTGCAATTCTGGCATTGGTTTCAATGTTGTCGTTGACTGCGGCGACCGCATATGGGGAGACGAACCGCTCCCTGCCGGCGGGCACCGCCATGAAGATCAAGTTACAAACCACGTTGGCCACCTTTAGCAGCAAGCAAGGCGACACATTCACTGGGCGCGTGACTGAGCCTGTAACGCTGGATGGCAAGACGGTCATTCCCGTTGGCTCGACCGTGCAAGGCACCGTGGGCCGCGTTGCGGAACCAAGGCGTGTGCAGGGGCGTCCGACGATCGCTCTATTTCCCCACACCGTCATCCTGCCAGATGGCGCGCGCTACAACCTCAACGCGACTGTTGTGGACACGAATTTAGGAAATGGAACTGACGTGAATCAGGAAGGCCAGTTCAAAGGCAAGACGCGGGACCGCGGTGATAACGTTGAACTCGCGGCAGGCACAGTCGGCGCTGGCGTGCTGGGGGCTTTGGCCGGCGGCGGTAAGGGCTTTCTGGTCGGGGCAGCCATTGGCGCGGGGGCGACCACGATTCACTGGCTCACGAAGCACCATTCTGCTGTGTTGCCAGCGGGTACTGAGCTTGTGATGGAATTGAGCCGTCCCATGCTGATGAGCGCGGCGGAAGCCAGCGGAGAGTAACAGCGAGTTTGCGAAAAGCCGGAGCCGCCATGGCTCCGGCTTTTTTATTTTTGGAATTGTCATTTTTCAAACTGTCATTCTGAGCGTAGCGAAGAATCCCTGTGCTCTTTCCCCTACCTAACACTCTCCAGTTTCCTCTCTGCGCGGCATCCTGGCAAGAAAGTTGGACAGTGTCGGATCGCGTCGAGACCCAGGGGAATCCCTTCGGCAAGCTCAGGGCAGGCTCTTCGCTGCGCTCAGGATGACAGATTTATTTTTTATTATTGGAACAATGAGCGCGCTGCTACACCACGCCGGACATCAATTCCTCTTCGCTCAACAATTGCAGTTCAATCGATCCATCCACCGGAAGCGCATCCACGGGCAAGCGGTCATGCCATAGGCTCACGCGCACGCGCAGCCTGTCGGCCTGCGGACCGTCATTCGCCATGGGCGCCCGCAGCCACTCCAGGGGCACGCGGAACTCAAACACTTTTTTCAGCGCAACCTGCACCGGAGAATTTTCACTGTGCGCCGCATCCACAATTTGCGTCCCACTTTGCGGATTCGTAACACTCCAACTATGCAAAGTCTTGCCTTCGACTGCGGCATCCAGACGCAATTTGCGATGCGCCTCGGAACTTCGCGGCACTTGCGATTCCACGTTCACCACCAGATCGAAACTCATGTCCGGCGTTCCGCCGGCAAAGTCCACGCGCCCATACAAGAACTGCTCATCCACACCGGCATACACCGCGTCCAAGAAATACTGCTTGCCGTGCATCGCTCCGGCACGCATGTCGGCGGTATACATCGCCGCGCCAATCCACTCAAAGTAGCGTGTAATCTCGCCATCAATCCTAGGATGCACGTAGCCGGTTTGGGCAATCAATGCCGGCCTACCCGTGCTCGCCATAATCGGCTGCACCAAATAGTCCGGAGGCATGGCCCCGAGCGCGTGATAGACGTTGGCCAGATGCTTGCGATACAACTCATCGAAATCGCGATCGTTGGCGGAGTGATGCTCCGGCCCGTACCACCAGTTCCAGTCGCTACCCTCGGCGATCAGGATTTCTTCGTAGGCCAAATTGCGCTGCTCCTCGGTGGCGCGGGGAGCGTTCTGTTCATAGAACTCGCGCGCGGCATGGAGATAGTCCCAGGCTTTATTGTCCTCCGGCGCGCCAATCCAAACGTTGAAGTTCGCGCCAATCCACGATCCCGGCGTGATGCCGCCCAAGTGGCCAAAATTCTGGTGCCGCGCGATTGCCTCGGACACGGTCACGGCCTCGATCCCGTCGGAATTCTGCAAGGCATCGTAAAAGCGCCTCAGGAATTCCCTTCCCGAGCCGGGATAGTATTCCCAGGCGTTTTCACCGTCGAGAATGATGGGCACGACCGCGTCCCGGCCTTGATCCAGAACAGGCTGTGCGGCGTGGCGAATGTTGTGGATCAAATGCTGCGCGGCCTCGTCCGGCCCCATACCCGAATACACAAAGCCAATCAGATCCGACATGGTGTGATCGCGGAATAGCAGGTTCATCCGCGTATCGTTCTTCTCGTAGTGATGCAGCGTGTAGAGCAGCTCCGGACCACCGCTGTTCAGGCGGCCTCCGGCGTCCCGCGAGAAATTGAAATTGACACTGCGCCCCAGCACGCCCTCGTCGGTGGCCATCCACTTCACACCGAGTTTGTGGGCGATGGAAATCGCTTCTTCGGAGACGCTGCCCTCCGAAGGCCATACGCCTTCGGGCCGAATTCCAAAAACTTTTTCGTGCAGATCGAGACCGCGGATTAGCTGCTCGCGAGCGTCGTCCGGACGCCGATAGTTGTTCTGCGGCAACGGCAATCCAGGGCTGGAGACCGCGCCTTGATTGGTATCGCACAGCAGCGGCAAAATGGGGTGGTAAAACGGAGAGGTGGAAATCTCAATCCCGCCGCGTTGGGCGGCATCGGCATGAGCTGGCAAAACTTTCGCAAGCAATTCCCGCTCCCGTTTGAGCACAAATCTCTGATCGTCGAGCGAGAAATTGCGCTCCTTGCGAATGAGTTCAGCAACGTCGGGCTCTTGCAGAAAAAATTCATCGAACCAGGCAATCTGCGAGAGAACCTGCAAGTCGGTGAAGTCCTGCGTCCCGAAAACGAGGTCGGCTTGTTCAAGCGAAGTTCCGCACGATTGGAGGCGCTCCAGCAACTCGCGATAACGCGGATACCGGCCAATAACGTTGACCGGATTCGCCTGAAACAGATACTGCAAGGCAAAGCGGCGTTCCTCGGCGCTCAAGTCCTTAGCGGGCTTGGCGGCCACCTCCAGAAAAGGATCGCGCGCTGTTCCCGCGACATAATCCTGGATCTGCGCAATCAGCGACGGCACCAAATTGAATGTCTGGTGGACGTTGGGAAACTCGTCCAGCAGCTTCACCATGCCGTAGTAATCCTTCAAGGCGTGGAGTCTCACCCAAGGTAAGCGATAGGCTCCAGTGACGAGATCCTTGTAAAACGGCTGATGTTGGTGCCAAAGAACCACCACGCGAACGACGGCCATGCGCGGAACTTTCCCTCCTGCATTGGTTTTACCCGAGTGTTAAATCGGCGATTTCAGAGGATAGCATGTTGAATCCGATCCGCTTCCGCTACACTATGGTTCCGAGTGCACGTCTTAATGACACAGCCAATAGATCGACTTCCGTCCGATCCAGCCTCGCCGATTTCTCCCGCGCCGCCTAACGCGTCTCTGCTGAATTCCGACGACCTGTTTTTGTTCAATGAAGGCACGCACAACCGCATCTACGAAAAGCTTGGAGCGCACCCCGGCATCGTCAACGGTTTGGCGGGAACGTTTTTTGGCGTCTGGGCGCCCAGCGCACGTCTGGTCACGGTCATTGGCGACTTCAACGGGTGGAATCCCGGTTCCCATCCTATGCACAGCCGCGGCAACTCGGGCGTCTGGGAGTGCTTCATCCCCGGCGTGGGCAAGGGCGCGCACTACAAGTACCACATCATTTCGCAAATCCACGGGCACGTGTTCGATAAGGCTGATCCGTTTGGTTACCGGCACGAAAAGGCTCCGCGCACAGCATCCCAAGTGTGGGATCTCGACTACCAGTGGAGCGATGATGCCTGGATGCAAGGACGCAAGGCCAAGAACTCTCTGCAAGCACCCATGTCGATTTACGAGATGCATCTGGGCTCATGGATGCGCGTGCCGGAGGAGCACGGACGCTCGCTGACTTACCGCGAGATGGCGCCGAGGCTGGCCGAATATCTTCAGCGCATGAACTTCACCCACGTACAGTTGCTTCCGATCATGGAACACCCCTTCTATGGGTCTTGGGGTTATCAAACGACAGGCTACTTTGCGCCCACATCGCGCTATGGCACGCCGCAGGATTTCATGTATCTGGTGGACTTTCTGCACCAACGCGGCTTAGGCGTAATCCTCGACTGGGTTCCCTCGCATTTTCCGACTGACGGGCATGGCCTCGCGTTCTTCGATGGCACGCATTTATTCGAACACGCGGATTCGCGCCAAGGCTTCCATCCCGACTGGAAGACGAACATCTTCAACTATGGCCGCAGCGAGGTTCGCAGCTTCCTGCTGAGCAGCGCGATTTTCTGGCTGGACAAATATCACGCCGACGGCCTGCGCGTCGATGCAGTCGCTTCCATGCTGTATCTGGACTATTCCCGTAAAGCTGGCGAATGGATTCCCAACAAATTCGGCGGACGGGAAAACCTGGAAGCCATCTCCTTCCTGCGCCAGATGAATATGGATATCTACCGAAATTTCCCGGACGTCCAGACCATCGCGGAAGAGTCGACCTCCTGGCCCATGGTGTCGCGGCCTGTGCATCTCGGCGGCCTCGGCTTCGGCCTCAAGTGGGATATGGGATGGATGCACGACACGCTCGCCTACTTCGAGCGCGACCCCATCTACCGCAAGTTCCATCACAACCTGCTGACCTTCCGCATGATCTACGCCTACCACGAAAATTTCGTGCTGCCGCTGTCGCACGATGAAGTGGTCCATATGAAAGGCTCGCTCATTCGCAAGATGCCGGGCGACGAGTGGCAGCGCTTTGCCAATCTGCGGCTGCTCTACGGCTACATGTACGCGCAGTCGGGCAAGAAGATGCTCTTCATGGGCGATGAATTCGGCCAGGTGAGGGAATGGGCCCACGACGGCAGCCTGGACTGGCACCTGCTGCAAGAGCCGCTCCACGAAGGCCTGCGGCATTGGGTCGAGAACATCAACCACCTCTACCGCAACGAACCGGCTCTGCACGAACTAGAAACCGAACCCGCTGGCTTCGAGTGGATCGATTGCAATGATGCCAACGCCAGCATCGTCTCGCTGTTGCGCAAGAGCAAAAAGCCTGAGGAGTCCATCGCGGTCGTTTGCAACTTCACCCCAATTCCCCGCATGGACTACCGCATCGGCGTCCCCCACGGCGGATTCTGGCGCGAGATCCTGAACAGCGACGCTAAGGAATACGGCGGCAGCGGCAGTGGAAACTACGGCGGCGTCGAGGCCGAGGAGATTCCCGCCCACGGCAAGCCGTTTTCCCTGCGCCTGATGCTCCCGCCGCTGGGAGCGCTCTTTCTCAAAGCATGGGAAGGGGCCTAGAGCGGATTCAGCCTACCCATGCGTATCCTGACCCGCTACGTCCTTCGAGAGGTTCTCGGCAGTGCCTTGATCGGCGTAGCGGTCTTTTCTTTTGTTCTATTTACGCGCGATCTGGGACGGATTCTGGAGCTGGTCGTCCGCAACAGCGCCCCGCTGCCCAGCGTAGCGGAAGTCTTCTTCTTCACCCTGCCGGTAGCGCTCACCTACACCATTCCCATGGGCGTGCTCGTCGGCATCCTCATTGGCTTGGGGCGGCTCGCCGCAGATAGCGAAATCACTGCCATGCGCGCCAGCGGGATCGGCGTTTGGCGCTTTGTTCGCATGCTATCCCTTTTCGTGACAGTAGCTTGGTCTCTGGCAATGCTCAACAGTCTGTGGGTCGCTCCAGCCTCCCTCGCGGCTTTAGCCCGTCTGCAAGACCGCCTAAAGACCTCGCAAGCGTCATTTGAAGTGCAGCCCCGCGTATTTTACGAGGGCTTCCCCAAAGCTGTCCTGTACGTGCAGGACGTAGTCAGTGCGCAGCGTACAGCCGTCTGGAAAGGCGTGTTTCTAGCCGATCTGAGCAATCCAACTTCTCCACGTATCACGTTGGCACGGCAGGGGTTACTGGTGAGCCAAGGCCCGAATTCCCTGCGTCTGCACCTGACCGGTGGTTCGACCCACGAAACCAACCCCGGTTCGGTCGAGGACTACCAGATTTCCACGTTTGAAGACACCGATATACCAATTGAGCTGCCAGCAGCCGAAAGTGACGCCCCCAAGGGGCAGGCTCCGATTGGCACCATGACGACCCGAGCCCTGTGGCAACGAACCCAGACCACTGGCGGCCTGGACGCGCGCTGGGCAGCCCTGGAGTTCCACCGGCGTCTGGCGCTGCCCACGGCCTGCCTGGTGCTGGCGCTGGCGGGAATTCCTCTAGGCCTATCCGCCAAGAAAGGCGGCAAGTCCAGCGGGTTTGTCATTGCCATCATCCTCGTCTTTGCCTACTACTCGTTTACGCTCATTGGAGTTTCCCTGGCCAAGGAGGGCAAGCTCCCGGTCATCCTGGGCGCTTGGCTGGCGGATCTTGCGTTCCTGGTGGGTGGTATCGCGCTTCTTTACCGGGTGGAGAAGCGGCCCATCGACATGGGCGCGCTGCGCCGATTTTGGGAGCGGCTTCGGGAACGCCTCCGCCCTCCGGCACCCTGGCGGCAAGGCCGGAAAACGGAGTCCAGCGCCTACAGCCGCGCCGAGAGGCGTCCACGAGTTTTCGGCCTGAACTTCCCCATGCTGCTGGACGACTACGTCCTCAAAGACTTTTTCCAGTATCTGGGTCTAATTGTGGCCAGCTTTGTAGTCCTGCTGCTGGTGTTTACGCTCTTTGAGCTGATCGGCGACATTTTACGGAACCACATTTCGCCGCTGGTGGTGGGCGCTTACCTGTTGAACGTCACGCCGTTCTTCCTCTACCACACGCTACACCTCTGCGTGCTGCTGGCGGTCCTTGTCACGTTCGGCATTCTGCAACGGAACAACGAAGTCGTAGCCATGAAGGCGACCGGCATCAGCATCTACCGCATCATTGTGCCCGTGCTGCTGATGACCGCGCTGTTGGCGGCGGGGTTATTCACGTTCGACCAAATCTACCTGCCTCACGTCAACAAGCGTCAAGACGCGCTCCGCAACGAGATCAAAGGCAAGCCCGCGCAGACCTACCTGCGTCCCGACCGGCAATGGATTTTCGGCCAAAATTCCGATATCTACTATTACCAATTTTTTGATTCCGACCGCGACCGTTTTGCCAACATCACAGTGTTCCAATTCGATCGAGTCAGTTTCGAAGTAACGCGGCGAATTTACGCGGCGCGAGCGCTCTGGGAACCGGACCTGAATCGCTGGATTTTCCAGAAAGGCTGGGAGAGATCCCTACGCGGATCCGCCATTGAACATTTTCAGGAGTTCGAGGTCACCACCTTTCCGCAGCTCAACGAGTCTCCCGCATATTTCAAGAAGGAACGCATTCAGTCCTCCGACGAAATGAGCTACCGGGAACTGGAGCGCTACATCAAAGACCTGCAACAAAGCGGCTTCGACGTAGTACGGCTCCGCGTGCAGCTGCACGAGAAACTGGCGTTCCCGCTGATCACGCTGGTGATGGCGCTGCTGGCTGTTCCCTTTT
>JAYTQD010000140.1:0-28441 GCA_043746935.1 Acidobacteriaceae bacterium
GATTACGGAATCCATGGTGCGCGAATCTCGCTTCCCCATCGTGGCGCCGGATCGCGGTCGTAAGATCCGAGGCGCTGCCATCGTGCAACAAGCGGCCACGGGTACGCAATCCCCATAAGGGAGCCGTGCGCAACTTATTTCTGGTTTCCTGGCCACCGTTCTGTACAATGCCGTCCCCGGTTTCGACGTCATGCAGCAAGAAATCACTGAAGGGATGAAACGTCTTGCCGCCTAACGCAGGGGGAACAACAAACATTCCGCCATTGAGACTCGTGCCAGCCGGTGCAGTCTGCAATGTGCTGGTGTGGCACACATCGCATCCGATCTTGCGGAATATCACTTCCCCGGCTTGCACTTCCGGCGTGATCTCGCCGCGGGCTGGCGCTTGGGTGGCGCGCATGAAACTCGTATAGGAATCAATGTCGCCTTCTGTGTCATTGGGCTCGGTCGTATCTTGGTTGAAGGCGTCGATCAGTCGCCCAAAGTATAGATTCTCAGTGGGCAAGAACCTGTTCGTTACGCCCTTCTCATTCAAATCCGCGTCGGACGAAAAACTCAAGAGACTCGCGTGTTGGTCTTTCCACCCGAAGCGGCCAACTCGCGAAACACCAGGTGCCTCCAAAACCGGCACCATGATGGCTTGGCCATGCACCCGGCCATCCGTGAGCTTAGTTTCTTGCTTGGCTAAATCGAGGAGCGTCTGGTCGTCCACTGCCTCGACATAGCCCAAGCCCAACAGACTTGTCGACATGCGGAAGGCGTGGATATCTTCCGATGCTGGAATACGCTGTTGAATTTGGCGATCCGTGGCCCGGTCGTGGATCAGCGAGCTGCCACCTTCCGGGTTCACAAAGACGCCATGTTCGAGGTGTCCTGCCCGCATTTCGCTGATCTGGCTGCTGCCGCCGGTAACCGGGGTTTGGTGGCAATCAACGCAAGCGGTAGCGTTGTAAGCGGACCCAAGCCGTTCGCGGCGGACACTGGCTCTTCAAATTGGTCGCGGTCGGCATCGTGGGTGGCCTGATCGACCGCGCCATTCGTGTGTGTGTCGAAGCCTGCGGCTGCTCCTGGGCCGACGTCGGAGGACGAGTTCAGGACAGCCAGCAGCACGAACAAGCACAGAATTCTCCAGTTGGACCTTACTCTCCTCTTCATACGTACCTCCGAGCACGGAGCCAGACCCACTCCGGCGGCAGCGTGATATAGCAACGGGGAACTGCACAAATTCGCCCAACGTTGATCTCAGAGACAATCTCAGAGACGACGTGACGATTGCGGGGCGCAGTCTAAGGAGGTGGCGAGGCTCTCCGTCCGGGTTGGTGTTCTAGCCCAGAAACGGAAGACTGGAATGGACTGTAGGACGAAACGCAGCGCCTCGCAAGGTGCCTGAAGTGCATGGGGCAATCCGGCGGAAGGACCATCAAGAAACGCGAAAATGCCAGCAGGCCGAGGGCAGTACACCAATGTGGTCTTCGACGGCAGTATGACCGCGTGATACTGTGCGACTGAGTCTGTCTCTTCTGTATCTGAAAGGTCGCCGATGCCGTTCGTCAACAAAGTAAAAATGCTGCTGGACCGTAGGGGCCTTCGATCTGCCTTGGTTCCAGTAGTGAGTCGTCTGGCCAGAGCGCAGGGCCGTGGTGTCAAAAAAATCTTCCATGACGACGGCGTTTGGATGCACGAGACTTCCGGCGGCTACTTCGCGTATCACCAGCCCTACATCCGGCTCGACTTATCCCAGATGGACCAAGCCGCCAAGGCGCATTTCTTCTGGGGATACAAGCCCCAACCTGGCGATGTCGTCATGGATGTGGGCGCGGGTGTCGGTGAAGAGACGTTAACGTTCTCCCGAGCTGTTGGACCGCGCGGCAAAGTGATTTGCGTTGAAGCCCACCCGCGAACGTACCGTTGTTTGCAAAAGCTGATTCAATACAACCGCTTGGAAAACGTGATTGCCCTGCACCAAGCGGCGACAGAACCCTCTTGCGCGAGGGTCACCATTGAGGATTCCGAGGAATACTTAGGCAACCGCTCCAACACTTCCTCGGGAATTTTCGTTCCCGCGGCAACCGTCGACGCGATTCACCAGAAATTGAACTTGGGACGGATTGACTTCCTGAAGATGAACATCGAAGGTGCCGAGCGCTTGGCGATTCGCGGCATGGCGGAGACCTTGCGACAGACCGCTGTGCTGTGTGTCTCCTGTCATGATTTTTGGGCGGAATCGACCGGAGATCAGGATCTAAGAACCAAGGCAACAATCCAACAGTCTCTTCGGCAGAGCGGCTTTAATGTAGTTGCGAGGAGCGAACCAGGGCTCCCGCCCTATGTTCGTGACCAAGTCTGGGCATACAACGAAGCGATCCTTCGAAGCGCGGCCAGCTAAGGACAAAACCAGCGGGCTGGCCAGATTCTTCCGCTCGTCTCCATGTCCGCTCTTCGCAAGGTCAAGAACACGAAGGAAACCGCGCCGAGCGGCACCCCTGCCCGTGGTATGCTGTCCGCCATTCTCTCTCCGCCAAGAACAGGAGGAAGTCCAACCATGCCAAGCTACATCGGCGCCATTGATCAGGGAACGACCAGCTCGCGCTTCATCGTCTTTGATCGCTCCGGGCGCATCGTGAGTACCGCTCAAAAGGAACATGTGCAGATCTATCCCAAGCCGGGATGGGTCGAGCACGATCCGGAGGAGATTTGGCGGCGCACGGCAGATGTCATACAGGAAGCCATGGAGGCCCGCGGGCTGCGTGCGAAGGATTTGGCTGCGATCGGAATTACCAACCAGCGCGAAACCACCGTCGTCTGGCATAAGAAAAGCGGAAAGCCGGTTTACAACGCGATTGTCTGGCAGGACACGCGCGTGGCTGGCACGGTTGCCGAGTTCGCCGCACAGGGCGGGCAGGATCGCTATCGCGCGAAAACCGGTCTTCCACTCGCTACCTACTTCAGCGGCCTCAAGATTCGCTGGATTCTGGAAGAAGTTGCCGGTGCGCGGGCGCAAGCCGAAGCGGGCGATTTGCTGTTTGGCAACATCGATACGTTTCTGATCTGGCATCTCACCGGTGGACCGCAGGGCGGGGTCCACGTGACCGATGTGACCAACGCCAGCCGCGCGCAGTTGATGAACCTCAGCACCCTGGAATGGGATCGCGAGATTCTAAAAGATTTCGGCATTCCGATCCAGATGTTGCCGAAGATTGTTTCGAGCAGCGAGGTCTACGGTGCGGCGAAACTGCCATCTGTTGAGGGCGTGCCCATTGCTGGCGATCTGGGAGATCAACAAGCCGCTCTGGTGGGTCAGGCGTGCTTCAAACCAGGAGAAGCCAAGAACACCTATGGCACCGGTTGCTTCATGCTGATGAATACAGGAAAAGAAGCGGTACTCTCAAACTTTGGCCTGCTGACGACTGTGGCCTACAAGTTCGGCGCAAAACCGGCCTGCTATGCCCTGGAAGGAAGCGTTGCCATCACCGGAGCCTTGGTGCAATGGCTGCGCGATAATCTCGGACTCATTGAAAAGAGTTCCGACATTGAGGCGCTCGCCCGGACCGTCACCGACAACGGCGGCGTCTACTTCGTTCCCGCTTTCAGCGGCTTGTACGCGCCGTACTGGAAGGACGACGCGCGCGGTGTGATCGCCGGCTTGACCCGCTACGTGAACAAAGGACACATCGCTCGCGCCGTACTGGAAGCCACCGCATTCCAAGTGCGCGAAGTGGTGGACGCCATGGCCAAAGACTCCGGAATTACGCTGGATGTCCTGCGAACGGACGGCGGCATGGTCATGAACGATTTGCTCATGCAATTCCAATCCGACATTCTGGCGAAACCCGTGGTTCGCCCCATGGTGAAGGAGACTACGGCTCTGGGCGCGGCCTATGCCGCCGGACTTGCTGTTGGCTTCTTCCAGAATACCGACGAACTGGTTGCCAACTGGGCTGTCGATCATCAGTGGGAGCCGAAGATGGATGAGGAAACCCGGGAGCGTTTGTATCATTTTTGGAAGAAAGCGGTTACGCGGTCGTTTGACTGGGTGGAATAAAACTTTAAGGAGATTCGCAAACCATGCATGGACCGTTTCTAGGCGAATTTATGGGTACACTGGTGCTGATTTTGTTGGGCGACGGCGTCGTCGCCAACGTTCTCCTGAAGAAATCGAAAGGTGAAAACTCCGGATGGATCGTTATCGCCACAGGATGGGGATTGGCGGTGGTGGCGGGTATATTTACGGCCATCGCCTTCGGTAGCCCGGGGGCGCACGTTAATCCGGCCATCACCTTGACAGTAGCGGTTGTAAGCGGAGACTGGTCGAATCTCGGCCTCTTCTGGACAGCGCAGTTCCTAGGAGCTTTTACTGGAGCGAGTCTGGTCTGGCTAACCTACTTGCCGCATTGGAAAGTGACACCCGACCCGGACGCTAAGCTCGCGGTATTCTGCACGGCACCGGCCATTCGCACCCTACCCGCCAATCTGCTGACCGAAATGATTGCCACGACTTGCCTGATTGTTGTTGGCTTCAGTTTTGGCAGCAAGGCTGTGTCCTCCACCGGTCTTCCGGTGGGATTCGGCCCGTGGTTGTGGGGAGTTTTGGTGTGGGCAATCGGCCTTAGTCTGGGTGGGCCGACCGGATACGCGATGAACCCGGCCCGGGACTTCGGTCCGCGCGTGGCCCACGCTGTCCTGCCGATCAGCGGCAAGGGAAATTCGGATTGGGGGTATGCGCTTGTGCCGATTCTGGGTCCGTTGATGGCTGGCGGCATCGGCGCTGGGATTCTCAAGCTGGCAGGCATTCACTGACAGCAGAGCTGCATCTAGAGTGGCTTCATAAAATCGAAATATGAAACGAAGCGAAATGTGGCGCCGTGTCGAAGCGCATCCCGAAGCCTGGGACATGATTGTCGTTGGCGGCGGAGCCACTGGTGTAGGCGTTGCCATTGACGCGGCGGCGCGTGGTTACGATGTGTTGCTGCTGGAGCAGAGCGACTTCGGCAAAGGCACCTCGAGTCGCAGCACCAAGCTGGCGCACGGCGGCGTGCGTTATCTGGAGCAGGGCAATATTGGGCTGGTCATGGAAGCTCTCAAGGAGCGCGGACTACTGCTGCAAAACGCGCCCCACTTGGTGCGGGATCTTGCCTTCGTCGTGCCGAACTACGACTGGTGGGAGGCTCCCTTCTACGGCCTCGGCTTGAAGCTGTATCAACTCCTGGCCGGGAAATACGGCTTTGGAACCTCTCGCATCCTTTCCAAAGAAGAAACACTCGCACTTTTACCGACCCTCAAGACCGAGGGCTTGCGCGGCGGCGCGGTTTACTACGATGGACAGTTCGACGATGCCCGGCTGCTCATCCACATGGTGGCCACTGCCTTTGAGCAGGGCGCAACGCTACTCAACTACGTCGAAGTGATGGGATTGACGAAGGACGCGCAGGGATTTGTGGATGGCGTGACCGCGCGCGATGTCGAAACCGGAAAAGAGTTGCGGGCGTCCGCGAAAGTTGTCATCAATGCCACCGGCGCTTTCAGCGACCTGCTTCGACAGAAAGCGGAGCCTGCTGCAACGCCGATGATTGTTCCCAGTCAGGGCATTCACTTGGTATTTGAGGCGAGCTTTCTGCAAGGTCAAAGCGCGATCATGGTTCCCCACACCAGCGATGGCCGCGTGTTATTCGCGATTCCGTGGCACGGTCACACGCTGGTGGGAACGACCGACACTCCCGTTGCAGCCGCAACGCTCGAACCAGTGGCGATGGAGCAGGAGATCGAATTCATCCTGGCCACCGCTGGTGAATATCTGACGAAAGCGCCCACGCGCGGCGATGTGTTGAGCGTATTCGCTGGCATCCGGCCTTTAGTACGCGCCCCAGGAACGACCAGCACCGCGGCACTGGCGCGCGATCATGTCATCCACATCGACCGCTCCGGCCTGGTCACGATCTGCGGCGGAAAATGGACGACGTACCGGCATATGGCCGAGGATTGCGTCGATCAGGCGGCAACCCTGGCGCAGTTGCCGGAAAAGCCATGCGTGACGCAGCACCTGCACATCCACGGCTTCCAAGAGGGCGCGAAACAGCTTGGCTCGCTGGCAGTCTCTGAGCTGACAGTCCATGGTTCGGACGCGGACGAAATTCGCAAGCTCATCCAAGAGGATGCCCGGCTGGGCAAGCCGCTGCACCCGGCGCTACCCTACGTGAAGGCGGAAGTCGTCTGGGCGGTGCGGAGCGAAATGGCTCGCACCGTGGAAGACGTTCTCGCGCGGCGTACCCGCGCGCTGTTCCTGAATGCTCGCGCAGCTCTCGACATGGCACCCGCCGTGGCGGAGTTGATGGCGTTGGAACTGGGGTGGGACGAAGGCACGCGGACGAAGCAGTTAGCGGCGTTCCGCGAAATTGCTTCGAACTACGTGCTTTATCCCTGATCATGGCCCAATCAAATTCCCAAAATGGGAATTTCGACTGATTTTCCCCCACTCGCAAACCTAACTCATTGACGCACAGGGACTTTCCAAGAAAAAGCTCCACTTGGAGCAATTTTCTTGAAATTTTCCCTCCGGAACCCAGTCAGTTCACGCTCTGGACGAGCGCGCTTGCTATCCTTACAGCCGTGAAGCCCTTTGCCTGCATCCTGAGCCTTCTAGTAGCCCTGCTGCCCTCCCAAGCGGCTGGGAAGCCCCCTGACAAGCGCCACAGGGCGCCTGCGAGCCAATCTGGCGTCCAGTCGGCGGCGCAGCTCTCCGTTGTCGATCCGATCATTCAGGAGGCCATCCGCGACCATAAGATTCCTGGGGCGGTACTGCTGGTGGGGCATGGCGGGAAGGTGGTGTATCGCAAGGCGTATGGGGCACGGGCGCTGGAGCCTCGGCGAGAAGCCATGACCGCCGACACGATTTTTGACCTAGCTTCGCTGACCAAGGTGGTTGCCACGACCACCTGCGTGATGCGGCTGTTTGAACTGGGCAAGATCAAGCTCAACGATCCGGTGGCGCGCTATCTGCCGGAGTTCGCACAGAACGGGAAGGACGACATCACGGTGCGGCAGTTGCTGGTGCATTACTCGGGGCTGCGTGAGGATTTGGATCTTTCGGATAAAAACGCGAAAGACAAGTGGGAGGGGAAAGACACGGCGTACCGGATGGCGTTTGCGGAGAAGCCGGTGTTTCCGGCGGGGTCGCGGTTTTTGTATAGCGATATCAATTTCATTGCGCTGGGGGCGCTGGTGGAGCGCGTTTCGGGGGAGCCGCTGGATGTGTATGCCACGCGCAATGTCTTCCAGCCGCTGGGGATGACGCATACACGCTATCGTCCGCCGCCGGCGTGGAAATCGAAAACCGCGCCCACGGAATATGACGACAACCATGTGATGCTGCGCGGCGTAGTACATGATCCAACGGCGGAACGCATGGGCGGAGTGGCTGGACACGCTGGCGTTTTTTCTACGGCGGATGACTTGGCCAAGTTTGCGCAGGCGCTATTGAGCGGCGGCGGGAAAGTGTTGGCACCGGTGACTGTGGAGAAGATGACAACGCCGCAACAACCTCCCAATGCGACGGCGGTGCGCGGGTTTGGCTGGGATCTGGACTCGCCGTTCTCGAGCAATCGGGGCGAGCTGCTGCCGTTAGGGTCTTACGGCCACACGGGATTTACCGGAACGTCGTTGTGGATCGATCCGACGACGGATACTTACATCATCTTGCTGACCAACGCCGTGCATATCCATGCGGTGCGGAGCGAAGGCGGCAGCGCGATTGCGTTGCGGACGAAGGTGGCATCGGCAGTTGCCGCGGCGTTGCGCTTGACGGTGAGCGAACAGGACCGGGTGCGGCTGGCAAAGATCACGGGCTACAACGAGAGCATGGCTGCGGGGCGGCGGGTGAATGAGCGCAACGGAGCGGTGAAGACCGGCATTGATGTTCTGGAAGAGAACAACTTCTACCTTGTGCTTGGCGATGCGGCGCAACGGCGCGTGGGGTTGCTGACCAACCAGACCGGGGTCGACAGCCAGGGACGCCGCACGATTGATGTGCTCAAGAACGCGCGCGGGGTTTCGCTGGATGCGATTTTTAGTCCGGAACATGGTGTCGAGGGGACGCTGGACACGACGGCCATTGGTGACACGAAAGACTCGACCACCGGCGTGCCCGTCTACAGCGTATACGGTGGGTCGGATGCGGCACGACGTCCGTCTTTGGATGTATTGAAGACGTTGGATGTTCTGGTGATCGATCTGCAAAACGTAGGCGCGCGCTTTTACACCTACGAGACGACTCTGGGGTATTTTCTGGAGGCGTCGGCGAAGGCGGGAATTCCTGTTGTGGTTTTGGATCACCCGAATCCCATCACCGGGTCGGTGGTACAAGGTCCGGTCGGGGACAGTGGGTATGAAACTTTCACCAACTACTTCCCTCTTCCCGTGCGGCACGGGATGACGATGGGCGAGCTGGCGCAGATGTTCAATGAGGAACGCGGAATTCACGCCCACCTCTATGTGAGCCCCATGCAGGGTTGGATGCGAGGCGACTGGTTCGACGAAACGGGACTGGCGTGGGTCAATCCCTCCCCGAATTTGCGGAACCTGACCGAGGCGGCGTTGTATCCGGGGGTGGCGTTGATCGAGGGCACGAACGTTTCCGTGGGACGCGGGACCGACACTCCGTTTGAGGTAGTGGGCGCGCCGTGGGTCAATGCGCGAGAGCTGGCGCAGTATCTCAACGAGCGCGGGGTCGCCGGGGTGCGGTTTGTGCCGGTCAACTTTACCCCTACTTCCAGCAACTATTCTGGTAAGGCCTGCCAGGGCGTGAACCTGGTACTGCTCGACCGGAACGCTCT
The DNA here is from genome assembly GCA_043746935.1 of Acidobacteriaceae bacterium. GTDB lineage: Bacteria > Acidobacteriota > Terriglobia > Terriglobales > Acidobacteriaceae > JANXUC01. The sequence continues at coordinate 8,826 of JAYTQD010000140.1, forward strand.
AGATGCGCCCGAACTAGGGGTGGAACTGGCTTCGGCGCTGGAGAAGCTCTATCCGCAGCAGTTCCGGATGGAGCCGGTGAAGGACATGTTGGTGAACGCAGCGGCGTTTGAGGCGTTGACGGCGGGCCGCGACCCTCGGCGGATTGCCGACGACTGGCGCGAGGGGCTTGAGGCGTTTCAGAAGATGCGGGAGAAATATCTGCTGTATAAGTAGTGGCTGGTCAACCCGGAGCGAGTCAATTGCATCCGAGCGTACAAGGCGGTTCAAAATCCCTGGAGGGCTTATGCACGCGTGCAAAGGTTGGATAGTCGCTGGGTTGGTGTGCGCGATGGCCGTGGCGGCGGGGGCGCAGGAGGATGAGCGCCCCAAACTAATTGAACATCCCAAGGATTCCGAGGCGAAGATCTCCATCCCGGCGGGGGCACAGGTTTTGGTAACGCTGCAACACGCGATCACGACGAAGAGCGCCAAGGTGGGCGACCCGGTGTATGCCATAACGTCGTTTCCGTACGTCCAGAATGAGCAGATGCTGATTCCGGCGGGAACCTATGTGCAGGGACGAATTAGCGCGATTCGGCGTCCGGGCCGGGTGAAGGGGCGGGCGGAACTTTTATTTCACTTCACTACCTTGATTTATCCGAACGGGTATACCGTGATGTTGCCTGGAGCAGTCGATAATGTACCAGGAATGGAACATTCAACGATGAAAGACGAAGAAGGCACGATCCGGCAAGACGGGCAAAAAGCGCACGACGCCGGCACCATTGCGGAGACGGCGGCTACGGGTGGGTTAATTGGGGCGGCGGCGGGTGCGGGAAAAGGCGCGGCGATTGGCGGGGCGGGCGGTGCTGTTGTGGGAACCGTAATCGCGTTGTTGTCACGCGGGAATGATTTGCGGCTGGAATCGGGAACTTCGATTCAGATGGTGATTCAGCGTCCGATTGATCTGGATGCGGATCGAGCTACGGGCGGGTCGCTGCATAGCGGGTCTCGGCGGGCTGTGCCGCAGTAGGGTTGAAGTTCCTTATTTAGATCATCACCCGGACACCAAAACCGGGATGCAAAGCGCACTATTGTCGCGGCACTGAGGTGAGTGCCCCGCCAAAACCCGCTACACAATCCTATTTTAGAACAAACAAAGCGTTGACGTGGGCTGTGACTTGGATGGTTTGCGGAGAGAATTCCGCCGTGGGGGCGGCTTCGGACTGAACGCGCAGTGCGCCGGCCATCATGGGCATGGGTCCGCGGGCCATGTTGGCGATTACGCGGACTTGCTCGAATGTATCGACGGAAGCATAGGACAACTCACCTAGAGTGCGCCCACCCGCTTTGGCAACGGTCGCGGCGGAATCGTTGGCGCGGCGATAGGCGTCTTCCACGGCCTTTTGCTTGGCGGCGTCAATGTTTTCGAGGGTGTAGCTGAGGGACTGATTGTCGGTAACGTCGGTATCGGCGAGTTGCTGGACGATGGGGCCGATCTTGTTGAAGTCTTTCAGTTTGAGTGTGGTGCTGGCATTCACGCGGTAGCCGATTAATTTGCGTTTCGGCTGCTTCCAATCGTAGACAGGCTCGACGGAGAAATATCCGATCTCAGCCGACTTGGGATCGACACCGTTGGCGCGAAGGATTTGGCGAATCTGTTCGGCGTTCTTGGAAGCACGCTCGTAGGCGGCTTTTGAGGAATCTTCCTGGGCGGAAATATTGAATTGCAACAGGGCGGTGTCGGGTTGGGCTTCGTACTTGCCGTCGGCGCCGACGTAGACGGTATTGGCTTGGGCGGCGATGGCGGGGTGCTCTTGGGTGATGGCAAATTTTGGAGAAAACAGGCACACGACCAAGGCAAGGATAGCGGCGAGTTTCTTCGACATAGATTCTCCTTCGATGGAATTCGGTATATGCACGCGGGCCGGAGCTCCGCTCGAAACTGCTAGGCGCTCATCGTTATTGGTGAAGACGGCTCTTTCTGGGCGCTTTTTTCATCTTTCGGCGCGACCACCCACGCGAGACCTAATGCGGCCAGCAGAAAAACCGCGGAGAGAAACCATGGCGCGCCGGGAATAAAGCGTCCTGGGGAGATGAAATATGCGAAGACCGCCGAGAAAATTCCTGGGCCGACGATCATAGCGATCCCTCGTAGCGAGCCCACCGCGCCCTGCAGTTCCCCTTGTTCTTTAACGGAAACGCGGCGCGTCATCAGGGTTTGCAGGGGCGGAGCGGCTAGGCCCCAGAGGGCGTTCACTGGAATGGCGAGCAGGAAGATCCATCCTTTGGGGGATGCGCCGAACAGGGCGAATCCAAGTGCGCCGAGGAACAGGCCGTAAAACAGTGTGGCCCGTTCTCCGTAGCGCTTCACGAGAAAGCCTACCAGGCCGGCGGAGACAATCATGGTGGTAATGCCGACTACAGCGAGCGAATAGCCCACGTCCCGTTCGTTCCAGGCGTAGCGCAGAGTGGCATAGAGTACAAAAACCGTAACGTAGACTTCGTGCGCTAAATAGTTGAGAAAGCTGACGCTAGCCAAGCCAAAGAGTTCGTGATGCGAGCGCAACAGCTTGAGCGCACCGAGCGGGTTGGCTTTCTCCCATCGCATTTTCGAAGCACGGCGTTCCGGTGGCAGAGACTCCGGCAAGATGAAGTATCCGTAGACGGCGTTCAACAGACTGAAGGCGGCAGCCGTCCAGAAAGGCAGTCGCGTATCGATGTGGCCGAGCCAGCCACCGGCGGCAGGCCCGAGGATGAAGCCGAGGCCGAATGCAGCGCCGAAAATGCCGTAGGCGCGGGAGCGGGTTTCCGGAGTGGTTACGTCGCTGATATAGGCGTTGGCGGTTGGGCCGCTGGAGGAAGTAAGTCCGGAGAGAAGCCGCCCGACGAAGAGCCAACCGATGGTGGGCGCCAGCGCCATGATGATGTAGTCGATGCCAAGGCCGAAATTGGACAGCAGGATGATCGGGCGTCGGCCGTAGCGGTCGGAAAGCACGCCGATGACTGGGGCGAAGAAGAACTGCATCACAGCCCAGACCGTGATAAACAGGCCCAGATATTTGGAGGACTGGCCGATGTTCCCATGCAGGAAGTTAGTGATTAGTCTGGGAAGAACGGGGATGATGATGCCGAAAGCGAGCATGTCCAGCAGCACGGTAATGAAAATGAAGCTGAGGGCTGCGTGGCGTTTGGTTTCCAAGCTTTAGGTCTCCTTATACGGCAGACCTAAGAATAGCTGAAGGAGTTGATCTGGTGTTGGAGACAGTCTCCATGGGACGGTCGCATGACGTTGCAAGTTGGTACGCGGGCGAGGGCGCCCGCGCCACACAAACTTTAGCGCATGGAAAGCTGGAGCGCGTGGTCGAGACGGATTTCCAGGATCGCGCCCTTTTCCAAGCGGACGCTATGATCGGCGAAAAATCCCGCCACGCCGGTGACCCGGGACCAGGGCGAACGCGGTTCGTCACTGGGCGGGGGTTGATGCGTGGCGGCTTCAATGGAACCATCCTCGTCGTCTTTCACCCCGTGTTCTCCTGGAACGCTGGTGACGGAAGCAATGAGCGGCTCCCATCCGCGCTGGGATTGAACGCCGTCAAAACTCAAGAGCAGACGCGGGTGTACGCCCTGGGAGACGCGGCTGATGTGACCACGGACGTGGCTGCCGCGCAGGATCATGTTGCCGTTGGGCGCGATGAGATCTTCAGCCAACGTAGCCTTAAAACGCTGACCCGGTCGAGCGGTACGGGTTTCGAGGCGTTGGCCGAGGCGGATGAGAACGGTCTTGCCTTCGGGGATTACGTTCGAGCTGGCGGATGGGAACGGGGCGAAAGGGTGATTTTGTGCGGACAGCAGACCGGTTCCAAGAATTAACGTTGCCAAACTCAGGCTTACAGTGTGAAAGCGTGCCATGGTCCACCTCGTCCAACCGACATGCAGGAAAAAATCTCCTGCTGGCTTGGTTAGATGGGCGAGAGGGGAAAAACGCTGCCTGGGTGTTCGGGAATTGCGGGTACTTGAGGTGAAGGTGGTCCGCCGAGGGAAGCACCGAATCGGTAGATTTGGTTGTCGATTTCCTTGCGCAGGTCGTCCCAGATATGGTCGGGCATGGTGAGGAAGGTTTCCACGACGTCCGGGTCGAATTGTCGTCCCGAGTAGCGTTTGATCTCTTCTTTGGCAGCTTCCAGCGTCTGGGCCGGACGGTAGGGACGATCCGAAGTGATGGCGTCGAGCGTGTCGGCGACGGAGAAGATGCGGGAGCCGAGTGGAATCTGTTCGCCGCGCAAGCCGCGAGGATAGCCACTGCCGTCCCATTTTTCCTGATGCGAATACACGATTTCGGCGGCTTCGGTCAGGAAGGGGATTCTCTTCACGATCTTATAACCATGGTAGCAATGCTCCCGCATGATGCTGACTTCCTCGGGCGTGAGCGGGCCGGGTTTGCGGAGAATCGCATCGGGAATGGCCATTTTGCCGATATCGTGCAGGAACGCTCCCCGGGCGATGACGCGGATCTGATCGGAAGTGAGACCCTTCTTACGAGCCATGACGATGGTGAAGGCTGTTACTCGCTTGGAATGGCCTTCGGTTTCGGCATCCTTAAGATCGAGGGCGTCACCCAAGGCTTCGAGCGTAATGTCATAGGAACGCTCGAGGCCAGCCATGGCACTTTTCAATTGCTGGGTGCGGGCGGCCACCAGAGATTCGAGATTGGTTTGGTAAGTTCGGTTTTCCGTTTTGAGGCGGCGGTTTTCCAGAGCGCGCCGCACCGTAGCCAGCAACTGCTCGCGCTCGAACGGCTTGAGCAGATAGTCGTAGGCGCCATTCCGAATGGCGGCCAGAGCCACCGAGATATCATGCACAGCCGTGACCATGACGACTGGCATTTCAGGATACTTTTCCTTGGTGCGTTCCAGAAGGCCGATGCCATCCATATCGGCCATCATTAAGTCGGACAGGACGAGTTCGAAGCCTTCCCCGGAATTGAGGAGCGCGAGGGCCTGCTTACCGGAGGCTGCCTGTTGGCACTGGTAGCCGGTAGATTGCAGCATGGCGATGACGATTTCGCGAATAGCGTCTTCGTCGTCGACGACTAATATACGTTCGGCTGACATAGGGAAAAGACTTCCTCATTCTACCCTAGAGGTTCACGTCGATCTTTACCCGAAGGTAACTGCACCATCGGTTGGTAACGGGTCGGATCACGAGGTTTCATGATATACCACGGGTAGTCCTCCCCCTGTACGGCCAAGAATAGAACGAAACCCATGCCCTACGTGCAAGTGCGAGCCTGGCTTACAGGCCTGGAGCCTTTGGTTCCCCAGCTAACGCCGTCGGCGTTTGCCGCCCTCATTATGCTGGCGGCGAGCCTGCTGGTCTTTCGCACATTTCGGGAGCGCTACCTGCTGGTATGGATTTTGGGGTGGGTGGTCTACTTGGCGGCGCGGACTGCTGGTTCCGGCGGGTTGGCTGTCCTTCCTCTGCGTTATTCCCAGGCGGTGGGGGAAACAGGGTTTGTTCTGGCGGTGTCGATTTTTGCCGCGGCCGTTTTACTTTCAGTCAACGCGCGGCGAGCGCTACTGGCGGTTCTGTTTTTAGGATCTCTGGCGGTGAGCGCGGCAGCGGCGCAAGCCGTAATGTGGCCCGGCCAAGTGGTGCTGCGCGCGGCCCTGGAAATTCTTTACCGCGTGATCACGTTTGGGTCCGCCCTCTATCTACTGGCTTCAATCCGAGGGAAATGGCGTCTCGGCCCCGTGGTTTTGGCCGTTTCGCTCATGGCATTGCACTTGGACTGGGGACCGATGGCAAACCATCCGGCACCCGGAGCGGATCTCTTCATCGATCTGTTGTTTGGCTTGAGCATGTTGATGGTGGTTCTGGATCAGTATCGCGACCGCACGCTACGGCTCGCGGCGGTTACAGCGCTGACATCGTCGATTGCGCGGGCGCAACATCCGGGGACAATGCTGCTTTCGACCTTGGAGGAACTAGTCCGGCTGATGAATGCCAAGGCAGGATGGTTTCGACTCCTGGAGAACGGCAGTTTAAGGCTGGTGCAGCACATCGGCGTATCCGACGAATTTGTACGTAGCAGCGAAGTCACAACGCTCGACGAGGCTACGGAGAAAATCCTGCACACGGGATGGCCGGTTGCGCAAAGGGTGAACGCGTTGCATCCCAGCCTGCGCGGGGCGGCACTTGCGGAAGGCTTCCACCACATTCTTCTGGTACCGATCCGGGGCAAGAAAACCATACTCGGCACGCTCTCGCTGGCCAGCGCGCGTGCCCGTTCCTATAGCCGGGAGGAGTTGGAGTTTCTCGCCACTAGCGCGAACCAGCTGGGCATTGCAGCCGAGAATTTGCGCCTGCGGGAACAGATCGTCCGCTCGCAGCGGCAGTGGATCAACACCTTTGATTCCATTGAGGACATGATTCTGCTGCACGACGCAAATCATAAAATTCTGAAAGTCAATCGCGCGCTGATGCGGCGGCTGAAGCTGCGACCCGCCGAAATGGTGGGACGCCTGTGCGAAGAAGTTTTGCCCCAGCATTCCGAGTGGAAGAACTGCCCCTATTGTTTACAGGAAGAGGCCGGATTGGCGGAACACCCCGATCCGTGTCTGGGTGGGTTTTCGCTGGTTTCGTCATCTTCCTATCGTGAGCACGGCCAGGAGCGGCGCGGGACAATTCACGTGATTCGCGATACTTCGGCACGGCGCGCGGCAGAAGAAAAATACCGCATGTTATTTGAGCAAGCTCAAGAAGGCGTATTTGTCGCCGATCCCAAGGGGAAATTGCTGGACTGCAACGATGCATTTGTCCGGATGCTGGGCTACTCCAGCCGCGACGAGCTGATGGCGCTCGATATGGATAATGGCGTCTATACCTCCTCGGAACAGCGGGAATCGGTCCGTAGTGAGTTGGAAGCGCGCAGCTACGTGCGTAATTTTGAAGTGGCACTGCGGCGCAAAGACGGAACCGTCTTGAACGCCATGGAAAGTAGCTTTGCCACGCGTGACGCCGAAGGGCACATGGAGCGCTACCAAGGCTTTCTGCTGGATACGTCGGAAAAGCGTCGGGCAGACGACGAGATTCGCCGCCGCAATCGCGAGCTGAATGCGCTGAATGCCATCGCAACCATTTCGACACAGTCCTTCGATCTGGACGAAATTCTGAATATGACCCTGCGTCAAGTGGTCACGCTATTTTCCTCGGAGACAGGGTCGATTTATCTGGCCGATCCTGGCGGACAGGTCTTGCGGCGGCGCGCGGGTTGGGGACATCGCAGCGAGGGGCGCGCGCGCTTTTCTGAATTGCGGCTGCCGGATGGATTTGGCGAGTTGATTATGCGTTCGCGTACCGAGGTAATCACTCCGGATTATCTGCCGCACGTTCCGGATGTGGTGGCCGAGTTCGTGAAGGCGGATGGTCTGCGGTCTTGGATATGGGTCATCCTTTGGGGTAAAGACGGTCCGGCGGGTGTGATTGGCGTCGGCAGTCGTGAGGCACGTGAGTTCAACGGCAGCGACGAAAGTCTGCTGGTGGCGATCGCGCGACAATTAGCGGCCACGCTGGAGAAAGTTCGCCTCTACGAGGAAAGTTGCCGCGCGTATGAGAATCTCCGGCTGGCGCAGGAACAGTTGCTACAGAGTGAGAAGATGTCGGCGGTGGGTCAGCTCATTTCGGGCGTGGCACACGAGCTCAACAATCCTCTGACTGCGATTCTGGGCTATGCCCAGCTTCTGGAAGGTGAGGGGCTGAACGAGCGCGCACAGGACTTCGTCGGCAAGCTCTTCAAGCAAGCACAGCGCACACATCGCGTGGTACAGAACCTGCTCTCGTTTGCCCGGCAACGGAAGCCGCAGAAAACGGAAGTCGATCTTCGGCGTGTTCTGGACGAGGCACTGGCGCTGCGTGACTATGACTTCCGGGTTAACAACATCCGTGTGGAACGGCAGATTGATGAGACGTTGCCAGCCGTGGTGGCGGATCCACATCAGGTGGAACAGGTTTTCCTGAATGTCATCAACAACGCTTTGGACGCGATGTTGGAGACGCAGAACAAGGGCGTCTTGAAAGTACGATCTTTCGCGAGTGATGGACAAGTATGGGTTGAGTTTCACGACAGCGGCCCGGGCATCCAGGACGCCAAGAAGATCTTCGATCCGTTTTACACTACGAAGGCCGTGGGCAAAGGGACAGGTCTCGGCTTGAGCATTTGCTACGGCATCGTAAAGGAACATGGCGGCGAGATCACGGCCAGCAACAGCCCCGACGGCGGCGCGGTGATTCAATTACGTTTGCCCGCTGTGGATCGAGCCGCCCCCGTTGCTACGGAGCACGCGCCGGTCCGTCATGATGGAGTGATCCAGGGAAGACTGCTTTTGGCGGAAGATGAAGAAGCGGTTCGCGAATTCGCCGCGGCGGTGTTAGCGGGAGCGGGCGCCGAAGTGATTTCCGTGAGCAACGCCGAGGAAGCAAAAGCCCGCTTGCAAAAGGAATCTTTCGATGCTGTCATCATGAGCGGGCGGATGCCCGGCGGCATGACGATCCCCGGCATGCATGCTTGGCTGGCGGAGACGCACCCCAAGCTGGAGCACAGAATATTGTTTACGTTCGCCCACCTAGCGGATGAAGAAACGCGCGCATTCCTGGAAAAAAATAAGATCCCATCGCTACTCAAGCCGTTTGAAATTGCCGACCTGATCAGCAACACGCGAAGCCTGCTCCGCAAGGCGCGTGCCGCCGCTTCCGTCTAGTTTCTCGCACACCTAGCTCTGCTTCTTGACGATGGGGTTGTATCCCGCCGAGATGAGCTTTACGCGAAGACCTTCCACATCTTTCTGATTGCTGAAGGGACCAATCTGCACGTGAAACAGCCTGTCGGTCGGCGCGGTGTTGGTGGCAAAGACCGCGTAATCTTTCTTGCGCAACGCGGATACTAGGGCCTCGGCATCCTCTTGCTTTGTGACTGCGGCAACTTGCAGGAAGTACAGGCCGCTGACCGGAGCGTGAGTTTCTGGAACGTCCGCAGGTACCGACGAATCAGCGGATGCTTCCGTTGACACCGGAGACTTGGCTGGCGTTCGTTGCCCGAGAACCACCACGGCTGGGGACGAACCACTCACCCCATTGCTGGCGCTGACCGCCGCGCCCTTCCCGATGGAATAGCCAAAGCCGAAGAACAAAGCACAAACAACAACCAACACCACAAAGAGTCCAACCATCTTGCCTGTGCTGACGATAATTTCAGGATCTTTTGCCATAGCAATCAGTCTCCGCTGATTTCAAATGTGACTTACCTGCCGACTTCCCCCCAGTCGCCTTAAGGTTTTGCGGGAGTATCTTTCGCATCGACCGCTTTCGCCAGCAGCTTGTGCATACCGGAAAACAGGTCCATCGGTATCGGGAAAATGACAGTTGTGTTCTTCTCCACGCCAATCTCGGTAAGCGTCTGCAGGTAGCGCAGTTGCACGCTGACGGGTTCGGTCGCCAACAGAGCTGCGGCATCGACCAGGCGTTGCGCCGCCGAAAACTCTCCCTCGGCGTGGATAATCTTAGCCCGTCGCTCGCGTTCCGCCTCAGCTTGCTTGGCCATCGCCCGCAGCATGGTCTCCGGCATGTCGACCTGTTTTACTTCAACGCTGGTGACCTTCACTCCCCAAGGCGCGGTGTGCTGGTCGAGAATGGTTTGCAGGCGCAGATTGATTTTTTCGCGATGGGCGAGGAGTTCGTCGAGTTCCACTTCGCCGAGAACTGACCGCAGGGTAGTCTGAGCAAACTGCGAAGTCTGATAAATATAGTTCGAAACTTCGTTGATCGCCTTGCGTGGCTCAATGGCGCGCAGGAAAATCACCGCATTCACCTTGAGCGTCACGTTGTCGCGCGTAATGATGTCTTGCGGCGGAACTTCCATCGCCTCCTGCCGCAGGGATACCCTCACCATTCGATCAAAAGGCGTGAAGACAAATATCACGCCTGGGCCTTTAGCCTCCGGGAGCAACCGTCCCAGACGGAAAATCACCGCTCTCTCGTACTCCGCTAATATCTTGATGGAACTGAGGAAGTAGATGGCAACAACGATGATGACAATACCTGTAAATCCGAAGAGTTCCACGGTACCTCCCGCACACACTGCTCTCAATACAAGTTTATCCCAGCAGGAGTGGCACGTTCCTATATTTGCTGACGACAAGCCGTGTTGAGAATGGTTCCAACAGGCGCCGCACTAGCACAGCAGAGCCAAGGCGTCCGATTCATTCTGAGACGGGATCGACATTCAGGTGCAGGCCGTCCACCCGTCTGATGGTCACCCGTCCGCCTTCAGCCACAGGCGATGACGCCGTGGCATCCCACAACTCGCCATGCACAAACACCTTGCCGTTTGGAGTAAGGGGTGTCTGCGCGGTTCCCTTCTCGCCCACCATTCCTTCCACTCCACTCACTCGCTTACCCGCGCGCGCTTTCAACGCGATCGTCATCAGAAACACGGTGATGATGCCGAGCGGAAGACTGACGGCAAGCGCCGTGGAAAGATGAACCCGCATTTCCGGAATCGGGCCATCCACCAGGAAAAGGCCTCCCAGCGTAAGCGCAACCACTCCTCCCATGCCCAACACTCCATGCGACGCGATCTTGGCTTCCAAGGCAAACAGTACGAAGGCTGTCGCGATCAGTGCCAAAGCCGCAAACCGCACCGGGAGCAAATTCAGTGCGAATCCCGCCAGCACAATGAGAATCACGCCCACCGTGCCCGGCAGCACGGTACCTGGATTGTTCAGCTCCGCATAAATCGCGAACAAGCCCAGCGCCAGCAGCGCGTAGGCAAGATTGGGATCCATGAGGAAACCGAACATCTTCTGCTTGAGCGTTCTCTCAAAGGGCCGGATCGGTTCGCCCGTCAGGTCAAGCACAAAGGTCTTTCCGTCGAAGCGCTTAATGGGCTTGCCGCGCAACTGCTGAAACAAGTCTTGCTCGCTAGTCGCGACGTAGTCGATAAGATGTTGCGAAAGCGCTTCCTGCTCGGTAAATGATTTCGATTCGCGCACCGTACTTTCCGCAACCTCGACGTTGCGGCCACGTTTGGTCACAACGGAGCGCATCAGCGCCGCCGCATCGTTCTCAATTTTCTTCGACATGACTTCGTCGAGCTTTACGCCAGGAATAACGGGATGAGCAGCCCCCGTGTTGGTCCCCGGAGCCATGGCGCCGACATCCGCGGCTTGCAGAATAAAAAATCCCGCCGATGCCGACCGGCTGCCGCTCGGCGTAACGTAGATGATCACTGGCACGGGCGAGGCCAGAATCTTCTCGATGATTTCCCGTGTGGAATCGAGCATCCCCCCAGGAGTGTTGATTTCAATCAGCACAGCTTTGGCATTCTCTTGTTGCGCTTGTGCCAGAGCGCGCTCCACATATTCGGCGGTCATCGGGTGAATGGTGTCGTTGATGACAATCTTCAGAACTTCAGCCCGGGCGGAAACGGCGAAGAGCATACATCCCGCAAACAGAACAGCGATACGAGAAACGACGGAAATATTTCGATTGCGAAATAAGCTTGGAAAGATCATGGCTTGTTCATGGCCTCCTGCGCCGCCACCATTCCAGCTTGCGCGTCGGCATTGCTGGGGTCAAGCGCGACCGCCTCTCGGAAGTCCTTGACTGCTTCCGCGGCAAATCCCTGCGCCAGCAATTTTTTTCCGCGTTTCACGTGGAAACTGGCGTGCGCGCGGGGATCGCTGGTAGCCAGCCGTTGCTCGTCGGCAGCTTGAACCTGGGTGGCAATCTGGCGGAAAGATGCTTCGTTAAAGTCGCGCTTGATCCGTTCCAGCGGTAGCTTGGGCGGCATGGTCGTGGCAAATTTAGGATCGCTCGCCGCGACTAAAGACTCCAGTAGGCCTTTGGCCTCCGCATCATCCGGATTCGCGGTCAAAAGCTCTCGCACCTCGCGCGTGGATGCCACAACTTCGCCCTTGCGGAAAAGCGCCACCGCCAAGTTGAAGCGATAGTCGGCATCGTCGGGGTCCATATCCACCGCTTTTTGGAACGCGTCCACCGCTGTGTGCTCGCCGCGCCGCGCCCGCGCCACCCCAAGGTTATTGTAAACTTCAGACAACGGCAAAGGCCGAGAGAGAGCAGCAAACGAAGCCTCCGCCGTTTCAAACTGGCCCAGATACAGTGCGCACAACCCAAAGAGAAACTGAGCCTGCCCCGCCGAGGGGTGGGCCTGCTGAACCTTCAAAAACTCTACCGCCGCGGACTCGTACTGCTTGGCTTCAAAGTGCGCTTCACCCAGCCCCAGCAATGCTTCGGTATACATAGGATCAATGCGCAACGCTTCGCGGAAATACTTGATTTTATCGGCGGCGGAGGTCGCCATCACGCCACGCGTGTAGTTCTCCAGAGAGTCCAATCGAATGGTGGGGGCCGCGGCTACATACGCATCCCGGCTGGTGACCAGCGCGGCATCGTCCAAGCGAAGCAAATCCCACGCCAGTGCAGTTTGAATGTCGATCAGCTTCAGCAAAGGTCCGGATTCGGTGACCTTGTTCGAAAGATGCGCGCGTTTTACATCAAGACGCTGGCAGGTGGCGGTGAAGGTATGCCCGTCGAAGTCGTAGCTGCCGAGAACGACATAGTCGACATCGAGCTGTTCCGCGACACGAAAAATTGTGGCACGCGATGGGTGCAGACCCGAAGGTATACCAGCGCGGTCGAAGGCGTGCAGCCGGTCGGGGCGGCTCATCATCCGCAATGAACTGCTCGCCATACGCTGGCCAATCACCTCCGGGAAGGACTCGCCGATCCACTCGATACCCGGAGCTTTCGAAACATTCTCGAAGGGAGCGATCAAAACAGATTTTTGCGGTCCGGGAGGAAGCTCCGGCGACGCCGCTGTCTGAGCGAACAGCACTGACGAAAGCAATATGCAAGCTGCGAAAACAAGTCGGATCAATCTCAACACAGTCTGATTATAGCGGGACGTTGCGAACAGCCACTGGCCGAGGCTCCGGCTCTGGACCCTTTGAAACGGGAGCAACCTTGGGGTGAATACTGCCGTTCGCTTTCGCTGGGGCACTGACCCATCCTGGGAGATCGTTGTCGCCCGTGATCAGCCGCGCGCCGCGTTCGTAGGTGATGTACGACCAAGCCCACTGAATCATAACCATCAAGCGGTTGCGAAAGCCAATGAGGAACAGGATGTGAACAAAGAGCCAGGCCAGCCAAGCCGGGAAACCCGAGAGCCGCAGCTTGCCAAAATCGGCGATGGCGGCGGAGCGCCCGATGGTCGCCATGCTGCCTTTGTCCTGATATCGAAAGGGCTGCGTGGCTTCTCCCTTAATGAGCCGGAGGATATTCTTCGCAGCCGCCACGCCTTGCTGCATGGCAACCGGCGCGACACCCGGTAACGGTGCTCCGTCGGCATCCGCCAGCGCGGCAAGATCACCAATCACCAAGACCTCCGGATGTTCAGGAAGCGAAAGATCGGGCTGTACCTGCACCCGTCCGGCCCGGTCGATTGGAGCTCCTAGTAGCTTGCCCAGTGGCGACGCCGCCACGCCGGCGGCCCACAGTGTTACCGCGGCGGGCACCCAAGTGTCGCCGAAGCGAACTTTGCCTGGTTCCATGCCCGTCACCAGAGTCGAGGTTCGCACTTCCACCCCGAGCTTGGCCAACTGCTGTTCGGCGCTGCGTGAAAGACTCTCGGGATAGCTGGGAAGAACTCGCGGACCGCCTTCGACGAGCAGAATACGCGTGCGCTTGGGGTTGATCGAATGGAACTCCTTGGCCAAAACATTGCGCGCAATCTCCGCCAAAGTTCCCGCCAGTTCCACTCCCGTCGGTCCACCTCCCACCACTACAAAATTCAATTCCTGAGAGCCTTGTCCTCGTGCCGCCTCGCGCTCGGCCAGCTCGAAGGCCAGAAAAATGCGGCGTCGAATCTCAGTTGCATCTTCAATCGTCTTGAGTCCAGGTGCCATCGCTTCCCAGGAATCGTGCCCAAAATACCCGTGGCGCACGCCCGCAGCCACAATCATGTAGTCATAGGGAATTTCGTCGTCCGCCATGCGGACAGTCTTGCGCGCCAGATCAAAGCCAGTCACTTCGCCGAGCAGCACTTCCACGTTGTCTTGCGAACGCAAAATCCATCGAATAGGCGCCGCAATCTCTCCTGGCGAGAGCCCCGCCGTCGCCACTTGATAGAGCAGCGGTTGGAATGTGTGGTGATTTTTTCGATCAATCAGAGTGATGTGAACAGGGCTGTTCCGCAGCTGTCGGGCAGCTTTGAGGCCACCGAACCCGCCTCCGACAATGACGACCCGTGGCCCGCGCTGATTTGCATTGCCAGTCACATAACTTAGATTCCCTAGGCAGGCCAGGGGTGCAAGAAACTTCCTGTGCAACCGCTCCGATCCAGTAAGATTCCGTGAGGATGAACGTGCCCCCTCCGATTCGCCAACCCCGTCTCGCGTCCTATCTTTTGCCGTCGCTCGCCGACACTCTGTTGATTAGCCTGCTGCTTGCGCTGGCTTATGGCACGCCCGCCCTGCGCCTGCTCAACGACCCGGGCATTGGATGGCACATCCGCACCGGGGAATGGATTCTCCAGAATCACAGCATCCCGCACACCGACCTTTTCTCGAACGTAACCACGCGACCGTGGTTTGCCTGGGAGTGGCTGTTCGACGTTTTGGTGGCAAAAATCCACGCATGGTGGGGACTGAACGGAGTGCTCGCCGGCGGCGCATTCCTAATCGCGCTGACCTTTGCACTGCTTTTCCGCCTGACGCTGCGGCGCGGAGCTTCCCTGCTGCCAGCCATCGTATTTGTCGTACTCGCGGTATTGGCCTCGACCATTCACTGCTTGGCTCGGCCCCATCTCTTCACGTGGTTCTTCGCGCTATTGTGCTGGTACCTGCTGGAGGAGAAACGTGCCACGCCTTGGCTGTGGACCATCCCCGGCATCGTGCTGGTCTGGGTAAATATTCACGGCGGGTTCCTTATCGCGTTTGCTTTGATGGGGCTGACGCTGGCAGGGGAATTGTGGACGATGGCAGCAGGTACCCCAGACCACGACGCGCGCCGAAGCTTCGTACGACTGGGGCGTGTGCTCGGAGTTTCCTTCGCTGCTAGTTTAGTTAACCCTTATGGATTGCAGCTATATACTCATATTTATCAATATCTTAGCGATCAATTCTTAATGCATCATATTCAAGAAATGCAATCGCCGGATTTCCATTCCTTTGCCGCCAAGTGCTTTGCCGGATTGCTTTTCTTGACCGCTGGAGTGGCGCTTACGAAACGGAATCAACTGCGCCCTGGCGAGATTCTTGTCTTACTCTTCTTTGCCTATGCGGCGTTGTACGCGGTGAGAAACATTCCCATCGCTTGCATCGTGATGACCCTGACGGTGGCACCGCTGCTGACGTCTAGGACTGAAGATCAAGCTTCGGGCCTGCAACGATGGCTGGGCGGATTTTCCCAGCGTATGGGAGCCTTGGAACTGAACAGCCGCGGGCATGCGTGGGCCATCGTAATCGTGATCGCAACCTTAACCGCATGCGCCAACGGCGGACGGCTTTTCGGTCAGCAGGTTCTTCACGCGAACTTTAATGCCGACCGCTTCCCTCTACGCGCGGTCGAATTCCTGGCGCAGCATCCCGCACCCGGCCCGATGTTCACAACCGATGCCTGGGGCGGCTATGTCATCTACCGCGAGTGGCCGAATCTGCGCGCCGTGGTGGATGACCGGCACGACATGTACGGCTCGGAGTACATGAAGCGCTACTTGAATATCGTAGACGGCAAACCGGACTGGAGCGCGCAGTTGCATGACATGGGAGCGCGCTCCGTACTGGTACCTTCAACCAGTGCTTTAGGGAGCCTGCTGCGCCTGACTCCGGAATGGAAGCTGGTCTATGACGACGGGCAAGCCGTACTGTTCGAGAGCGGCCCTCGCGCAAACTGACCCCGAACATGATCCCGATTCATGAGACGCCGGGTGGTGCGAGCTTTGCGGTGCGAGTCCACCCGCGAGCGAAGAAGAACGCCATTACCGGTGAACTCGGCGATGCGCTGAAGGTAGCGCTACAGGCTCCGCCGATTGATGATCGCGCCAATGACGCCTGCATTGAATTTTTTGCAAAACTGCTTCGCGTACCTCGATCCTCCGTGACCATTGCATCCGGCGAAAGTAGCCGCAACAAAGTCCTTCGCGTGGCAGGAATGTCGGCGGACGAGGTGCGGGAACGCTTGGCGAAGTAGATGGATCCCGGAAAGAACATCCGTCCGGCGGTTATTGCCCCTTCGGCAGTTGCAGCAACAATCCCGTACCCTGCCCCGCTTCTACGCTCGGTAATTGCCCGTTCCACTTGTCGATGTAAGCTCGCTGGTTTTCCAGCCGCCGCAGCTCCAGCAATTGCGGACTGATGGAACTTTGGCGAATGCGGTTGGCATCAGCCTCGCCTTGTGCGCGCGTGACCACGGACTTGGCATCGCCGTCGGCTTCGGCAATCTTTTTCGCCGCTTCCGCCTGGGTCGTGGCCAGCTCATTCTTGGCGCGCTCTGATTCCTGAATGGCTTGCGCCTTCGCGGTAATGGCGGTGGCAATCACGGCAGGAACGCGCGGAGCTCCGATGAATCCAAACTGCTGCACGCCCACGCCGACGTTGGTCACTTTGTCCTGAATTTGCTGCTGCACCTGATGCAGAAACTGAGCTTTCTTTTCGCCGTAGATATCCTCCACCGTGTACGTGGAAGCGACCTCATTCAGCGAGTTGCGCACGATGTCGCGCAAAATTCCATGCGTGAATACCTCCAGTTTGTTGACCCGATACTTCACGTAGAAGTCGGGCACCTTGGTCGGTTCAATGGCGTAGGAGAGCGACGTATCCACGAAAACTTCCATTCCCTCCTTGCTGTTGAAGCCCATTTCTTCATTGATCGGATGGCCTTCGTTTATATCCTTGGTCCATTTCACCGTCTGCACATATGTAGGAAACTCGATGATCTGTGTCGTCAGCGGACTGAACACCACCCAGCCAGTGCGAATCGGTATCTCTGAAGCGCCGCGCTGGCTGCCTGCCAGATTGACTTCTATGCCGGTATAACCGGCTTCGATGCGCGTGACGCTCACCAAAAAATTGCCGATGAGCAACACGGCAATCAATGCACCCACCGCGAAGAACACGAGCCGCATGCTCGACCGTCCGCCGAGGTTTTGCCCAAACCGGTTGAGAATCTCTGGCCGCCGGGAGTCTGGATCTTTATCGAATATCGTCATAACTTCCTCTCCGAAACCGAGCAGACACTTTACCACCTAGCCGGGCTTTGCTATAAACCGTAGCAGTAGACCTGCATTCGAGACGCAAATCTGACATCCTCGCTCACATCCGATTTCGCGAACCAGGACGAAGTGTTCACTCGTGGGTTCGCGATTCTGCAACAAGCAACCACGAACCGGGCGTTCCCCTGCGCGTCGACCGCTGTTACGCATCGGGGAAGACTCCTAGCGCTCAAGGCCTTCGGGCATTTCACCTATAACGCCGAGGCTCCTGCCGCGCGTCCTGAAACCATCTTCGATCTCGCGTCGATCACCAAAGTGATGGCCACGACCAGCATGGCCATCCTGCTCTACCAACGCGGTCTCCTTGACATCGAAATGCCGGTCGTGGGGATCGTGCCCGAGTTCGCCGACGATGCGTCGGGAACCGGCGATCCGCGCCGCAGTCAGGTAACCTTCCGCATGTTGCTCGCGCACTCGTCCGGTTTGCCCGCGCACCTCCCTCTCTATGAGCGGGCTGGGACGCGCGACGAACTCACGATCCTGGCGGCGAAGACTCCTCTTGCGAACGACCCTGGCACGTACGTCGAATATAGCGACATCGGATTCATCGTTCTCGGGGAAGCCCTGACGCGGCTGGCCGACGAGCCCCTCGACACCTTCTGCCAGCGCGAGGTTTTCGGACCGCTCGGAATCTCCCACACCGGATTCAATCCGCTTCTGGAACAACGCGCCTTAATTCCACCGACACTCGACGGCCAAGGCTTTCGCAAGCGGGTGATCCAGGGCGAGGTCAATGACGAAAACGCCAGCGCCATGGGAGGTGTATCCGCTCATGCTGGACTCTTTGCACCCGCCGAAGACGTGGCCCTCTTCGCTCAAGCCATGCTGAATGGCGGCGCTCCTGTTTTCCGTCCGGAAAACGTGGTCTTTTTCACTAGGCGGGAGCCCTTGCCCACTGGTACATCTCGCACCCTGGGCTGGGACACTCCGAGCCAAGCTTCGCTAGCCGGGCAACATTTCCTGCCGGGGTCATTCGGCCACCTCGGATTCACAGGTACCTCGTTGTGGATCGACCCGGAGCGCCAGATTTCGATAACCTTGCTCACGAACCGCACCTGGCCCGACGGTGGCAAGAACATAGGTATCCGGCAAGTTCGGCTCGAGTTCCACGACGCGGTGATGGAGAGTTTGATCCTGAAATGAAACGAAAACCGCAACCCGCAGCCGCCATCGGCGAGCTCCGCACCGAGCAGCGCAACCGGGCATCCGCAAATCTTGACCAGGAATCCACGCTGGATCTGGTGCGTATCATCAACCGCGAAGATGCCAAAGTCGCGGCTGCCGTTCGTCTAGCCCTGCCGAAGATCGCCGACGCCGTGGACATCATCGCCGAGCGCCTGCGCCGGGGGGGGCGATTGATCTACGTCGGTGCCGGCACCAGTGGACGCATCGCGGCGCTAGATGCTTCGGAGTGTCCACCCACATTCGGAACCAATCCCAAGCTAGTACAGTTCGTGATCGCGGGTGGACCGAAGGCTCTCGGTGCCGCCGTGGAAGCCAACGAGGACTCTCGCGAATTCGGGATGCGCGATATGGCGAAGTGCAAACCCGGTAAGAACGACGTGGTCGCTGGCATCGCCGCCAGTGGGCGCACGCCTTACACCGTTGCCGCCGTCGAATACGCGCGCAAGTGCGGAGCCGCCACCATCGCCGTCTGCTGCAATGTCGATTCTCCTCTCGAAAAGGTCGCGCAGATTGCCATCGTTACTCCCGTAGGCCCGGAAGTCGTCTCCGGATCAAGCCGCATGAAGGCGGGCACCGCCCAGAAAATGGTGCTGAACATGTTAACGACTGGCGCCCTGACACGGCTCGGCTACGTCTACGGCAATCTCATGGTCCACGTCCATCCCAACAACGTGAAGCTCGTTGACCGGGCTATCCGCATCCTGCAAGATGCCGCCGGAATCGACCAAGCCGCCGCAACCAGTGCCTTGAATGACTCCGGCAAAAGCGTTCCTGTCGCCTTGGTGATGCTGAAAACCAAGCTCAGCGCGGCTCAGGCGCGACGCCGCCTGAAGGCACATCACGGCAATGTTCGCCAAGCCATCGAATCGCGAAAGTAGCTCCGCTCTTGTGGTCGCCCTACTCACGTTACTTTCGTTCAAAATCAGCAGTGCAGATTCCCACTCAATACTCTCCCATGCGCGTCCATCCCCGCTAGAATGTCTGGAGCACCACGGGAAGGACTTCCATGTGGGCATCGTCTCGTCTGCAACTGCAAAGGATTGATCCGGAAATGGATAAACTCGTTATTCGCGGCGGCAACCCGCTGCTGGGCACCATTCGTGT
>JAYTQD010000141.1:0-12507 GCA_043746935.1 Acidobacteriaceae bacterium
CAGCCAGCGTGGTGGTAAAAACTCCAAGCGGAAACTCGGGCAGTCTTGGCTGCACAAGCGGCGGCACCAGCCATCCCCTCATCTTGACCATCACGTAAAGCTCGCGCGATCAATGGGAGGCACGGGCGTCCTCGCCCGTGCGGCAAGGCCACTCGCCCCACACTTCTCCGCTGTTTAGCGTTCATAAAAAATTGTCATCTCGACCAACTCAAGGGGATCTGCTCTTCGCCCGAGCGGATGGCCTTGTTCTGCAAGGAGATTTTGTTTCAGGGTCGCGCGGCTTAAGGCTGTTGTTCCAGGCAGTACTACTCCCGCCCTTTGCTTCGCAAAGAACGGGGCACCCGAGATTCTGGTTGGGGAATGGAGATCAAGAGCGTGAAAGGGTCGGCCACCCGTCCCCAAACTACACCGCTGCCAATTCTCCCGCAACGGTAGAGCGTGCCTTCGTTGAATAGCTCCCGCGCTGTTACTGACAATCCAGAAGCTGGGTCTCAAAAAGACGGCACGCGCGAGTCAAGAGTTGCGCGTGCCGACTATCCCGAGCCGCGGTTCCTTACGGGACCAGGCCCAGAGGCGTCCAGAGGCTTGTTCCAGCTCGGAGATAGGCGTCGCGAGCGCTCTGGATCGCTGCGACGGATCGTCCTGCGTTCGTCCTCAGTCGTCGCCCCTTTGCAACAAGAAACCGTGCACGCACGCGGTGGTGGCACACTGCGTGCCAACGGCGTCGCGGTAGTTCCCCACGACGTTGCCACTGGAGCTGATGCCGAACGCCACTGCTGCCAGAGCCCCGCCAGGATCGACCAGCCGGTAATCGCCACGTTTCGTGCGCAGAAATGCATGCTGGACGGTAGCACTGTCGGTCCACGCCTCGCCGACGATCTCTCCGCGTGAGTTGATGTCCCAAGCGTATGTCAGACCCGCACCCGGCATCACAATCGACTCCACGTTGCCGAATTTATCGATGCGGTAACCAGTACCTGCGGTAAAGTCCGCACCTACAACCACACCGGATCTGGTGATGCCGTTGTGCATCGTGTTGCCGGGTGCATACTTTGTGAACACTCCGTTGCTGAGCACGAAGCCATGCATGCTATCCATAAAGTCGCGATCATGGATGCAGCCCACGATTTGACCCTTGGAGTTAATAGCGCGTGGAATAATGCTGTGCGGAGACCCTGGATTATCGTAGATCCAGTCCGGTGCGTCGAAGTAAGTGAAAGCTCCCTCGTACCAGGCGAAGCCGCGATTTCTCGGCATGGCGACGGTTGCCCCGTCCTCCAGGGTGAAATAAGCCCCAATCACCACTCCCTGGGGACTGATGTACCGCGGTCTTGTGCCGATCGCCGGTCGGTCAGGCGTGTTCGGCACATCAATGTAGGTAAACTCGCCGCCGCTCAGCACGAACCCGTGAAGTCTGGGGCCATTGCAGGGCAGCAGGCGGCAATACGATCCAATGATCGCGCCCTCTCCGTTGATTCCAGACGCGACCGTGACAACGGCGCCAGGGACATCGATTTTCGTGGTGACCTCCGGCCGGACGGCCCAGGCTGGTGCCGTTGCCATCGCGAGTGCGATCGCCAGGTTGATTACGATTCTTCTAATATTCGATTTTGATTTGAGTGAATTCATTTCGTTCCTCCAAATGCTTGTTGGGCTTAGTTTTTCGACGCTTTGTGCCGAATGTGTGGAACTCTGAACCAAGCATTCCGAACAGTCAATTCGCACATCATTAGTTCTCGGTTAGCGCCTAAGTTGTTCCAGGCACGTGGCTTGCGATTGCGAGTATCCAGAACTCAACTCGGCATATACTGCTTGCGGGTCTGGATGTGGCGATGGACGCCTCTGGTAATCCGGTTCTTCGTTTCGGCACCTTTGAGCTGAATACCGCTACGGGTGAGCTGCGCAAGTCTGGAATGACAGTGAAGCTGCGACCGCAGGCAGCCAAGATCCTGATCATGTTGGCGGTACGGCACGGCCAGCTTGTCACCCGCGAACAGGTGCGGGACGAAATCTGGGGACACGAGAGGTTCGTGGATTTCGAGCACGGGCTGAACTTGTGTATCGGACAAATCCGAGCTGCCCTCGACGATGACGCCGACACTCCCCGCTATATAGAAACGTTGCCCCGGCGTGGGTACCGGTTCATTGCGCCGCTGGAAGGCGCGATTGCCGCTCCCGCCGCACCGACGCTTTTGGCGCCCTTACCTCGATCTCGACCACCTTTTGCTTGGCGGCAGGCTGCCATTTTCTTTGCCATCACACTGGTCATCGGAATTGCGTTCGCGGTTACCCATCCATCCGACTGGCGCGAGCGTCTGTTCGGCAGCAGTGTGCGCCCAGTCCATAGCATCGCCGTCCTGCCAATGCAGAACCTCTCCGGCGACCCGGCACAGGATTATTTCGCCGACGGTGTGACCGAGGCCTTGACCACCAGTTTGGCAAGAATGGAAAGCTTGCAGGTGATCTCGCGCACTTCGGCGATGCAGTACAAAGCCTCAAAAAAACGGCTTCCGGAGATTGCGCGCGAACTAACCGCCGATGCGGTTGTCGAAGGCTCAGTGCAACGCTCGGGCAATCACGTGCGCATCACGGCACAGCTGGTTCGCGCCACCACCGACAAGCACCTCTGGGCACAGACCTATGAACGTGATATGAGCGACATCCTTGCCTTGCAGGACGAGGTAGCCTCAGCCATCGCAGGACAGATCGAGGCGCGCATGGGTGGGCCGAAAGCATCGGCACCGCCGAAAGCTGTGACCGTGAGCCCCGAGGCCTACGAGACATATTTGAAAGCCAACTACTATCTCGATAATTTCGATCTACAGAAGAGTATCGAGTACTACGACCAAGCGATTAAGCTCGACCCGACCTACGCGCCTGTCTATGCCCACCTGGCTCGTGCTTATTCTTTCATGGCGTTCTTCGGCGCGGTTCCGCCAAACGTGGGCTGGAGCAAGGTGAAGGAAGCGGCAACCCTGGCCCTACAGAGAGATGAGCGCTCGTCCGCCGGACACGGTGCCCTGGCGTTGGCAAAATTGCACTCCGACTGGGATTTCGCCGGAGCGGAGCAAGAGTTCCGGCAGGCTCTCGAGCTGAATCCCAGTGACGCCGATGTCCGCCACGACTACGCCCATTACCTCATGGCCATTGGCCGGATGGCCGAATCGGAGGCTGAGAGTAAGCGCGCAGTGGAACTGGATCCCGTTGGAGACGGCCTCAACTCGTGCCTCTGTTGGCATAGTTTCGCTGCCCGCGACTACGACCAGTCCGTCCGGCTGGCGGAGAAGTTCCTCAAGTCCCGACCCGACGATTCGTGGGAGCTGACCATCCTCGGCTGGACTTACGAGCAGAAGCGCATGCCCGAGCAGGCGATTGCTCAGTTCAAGAAGGCGGTCGCGGCGACAGAAGGCGATTCCTTTTTTCTTGCCGCGCTCGGACACGCTTATGCCTTGGCTGGCCGCAGGGGCGATGCGGAACAGGTCCTCCACACGCTTTTTGAGCGAGCCAAAAAATCCTACGTTTCGCCTTTCGACGTTGCGCTGATTTACGCCGCCTTGGGAGAGAAGGACACAGCCTTCACTTGGTTGGACAAGGCTGTCGCTGAGCGCTCAACCTTTCTCGTTTACAGCAAGTGGGAGCCACGTCTGGATCCCCTGCGCTCGGATCCCCGGTTCCAGCAGATTCTCAAGCAAATCCGCCTGCCAGCTTGATAGAGGGTGGCCATTCAAGCCCTCTTTTGGCTTGAGTGGGGCAGTCCGGAGAACAGAGCCTGCCCTGAGCGAAGTCGAAGGGCGGGAGTGATGCTGCGATACGATAGGGCTTTACCATGTCGCCCCGTTTGCAGCGGTTTTACGCCGGCGGGTGGAACAAGCATCGCCCTCTACCGCAAATACCGATCCGGCTTATTAATCCAATCCGCCCGCAGCGGCGTAAAAACATCCAGATCCACCGTATCCACCATCGCCTCCGCCTTGTGCGGCATGTTCGCAGGAATCGTCAACACTTCCCCGGCATGGACGACAATCACACGCCCGTCAATCCAGAATTTCAACGCGCCTTCCAGAATGTAAGTGAACTGCTCGTTATGATGGCTGTGTTCGGGCACAATGCACCCCTTCTTCAGCAACACGCGCGCCACCATAATTTCCTGCCCCACCACAAACTGCCGTTGTAGCAGCGGGTTCAAATCTTCCAGCTCGACTGAACTCCACGGAACATATTGCAGCGCGACTTTTTTCGCTGAGCTTCGTTTCGCTGGGCGTTTCACAGTCGCGCGAAGCGCTACAGCTTTGCGGCGAACTGGCTTGCGTTTTGCCGTAGATTTGGCTCTTGCCATGGAAGTTACCTCCCCGTCAGTTTTCAGCGATTCTTCACCATCGGTCCCATAGAATGTAGCATTGCCGGACGATCTTAGGGTCCGACTGCCTATGAATGTCTTGGTCGTGGAAGACGAGCAACGCATGGCCGAACTACTTCGCAAAGGCCTCACCGAAGAAGGCCACACCGTCGTCTGCGCCTTCGACGGCAGCGAAGGTCTCGAAATGGCGCGTGCCACCGAATTCGATGCCATCGTCCTTGACGCCATGCTGCCCAAGCTCAGCGGCTACGACATGGCCAAGCGCCTGCGCGCGGAAAAAATCACTACCCCCATTTTGATGCTCACCGCCAAAGACACCGTGCCCGACATCGTTCACGGACTCGATCTAGGCTGCGATGACTACATGACCAAGCCGTTTTCCTTTCGCGAGCTGGTGGCGCGCCTGCGCGCCATCAAACGCCGTGAGTCCCCCGACCGCGAGATCCACCTCCAGGTGGCCGATCTGGTCCTTGATCCCGCCACCCGCGACGTGGTGCGCGGCGACCGCCGCATCACCCTCACCAAAACCGAGTTTAACCTGCTGGAACGGCTCATGCATCGCGCGGGACGCGTGGTTTCCCGCCAGTTCCTGATCGAATCCGTGTGGGGCTATGACCGCGAGATCGAAACCAACACGCTCGATGCGTTCATGCACCTGCTCCGCGAAAAAGTCGACGCCTCCGGCGAGACCAAGCTGATTCACACCGTGCGCGGCGTAGGATACACGGTGCGTACGGACGGCGAGTTGTGAAACCTTTGAAGTGGTCCATCGGCCTCCGTCTTTCTCTCTGGTACGTCCTCATCTTCGCGCTCGCCCAATGCATTTTTGGCGCGGGGATGTATGTCGTGCTGCGCCACCATCTGCGCACCATCGTAAATGACAGCTTGCGCCAGGAAATGCGAGATCTCCAGAACGTCTTGCAGGGGCAGAAGCCGGACCTGAGCGCGACGCAGCTCAGCGAGGAAGTCACGGAAGCCTACGCGCAAGACCACGCGGGACAATACCTCCAGATCTTCACCACTCGGGGCGAAACCATTTATCTCTCCCAGTTCCTGGCCAAACACCCGCTCCAGCCCATCTCCCAGACAGCCGTGCCTGAATCGCATTACAACGACAGGGTCATGGAGGGTAGGCCTTTCCGCTTTCTGGACTCTGTCATGGAAGCGCATGGCCGGACGTTTCTGGTCCAGTTGGGTACGCCCACGGGAGAAATTTACGAGACCTTGCACGCCTTCCGGCGCTACCTGCTGCTGCTGGCGCCGCTCGTTCTCCTAGTTGCAGCGCTGGGCGGAAACTGGCTCAGTCACCGCGCCCTTACTCCCGTCGATGCGCTGACGCGTACGGCTCGCACCATCAACGTCACCAACCTGAGCCGTCGCCTGGAAACCCCCGATACCGGCGACGAACTCCAACGCCTCTCCGAAACACTGAACGAAATGCTGGCGCGGATTGAATCCGCGGTGGCGCGCATCACCGAGTTCACTGCCGACGCCTCCCACGAATTACGCACCCCGGTCGCTCTCATCCGCGCCGAAGCCGAGGTCGCCCTGTCCCGTGATCGCACCGGCCTGGAATACCGCTCCTCGTTGCAACACGTCTTAAGCGAGTCGGAGCGAATGACCCAGTTGCTCGAACAACTTCTCTCCCTGGTTCGCGCGGATTCCGGAAGCGAAACACTACATATGATGGAGTTTGACGTCAGCGCCCTCGCCCGCGAAGCCGTCGAAGCCTGGCAAAAAATAGCGTCGTCTCACGGCCTGCGCCTAACCGGTGTCATCCCTCCACAGCCGGTCTCCGTAACCGGCGATCACCTGGCCCTCCGCCGCGTGCTCGACATCCTTCTCGACAACGCCGTCAAGTACAGCCCAACCCCAGCCGACATCACCCTCACACTCGATCCCGCTCCGGGACACGTCGTCCTGCGCGTTCGCGACAACGGCCCCGGCCTCCCCGCCGAAGAACACGAAAAAATCTTCCAGCGTTTCTACCGCGTCGACAAAGCCCGCAGCCGCCAAATGGGCGGAGCCGGACTCGGCCTCTCCATCGCCCAATGGATCGTCCAACAGCACCACGGAAATATCACAGTAAGCAGCTCCCCAGGCCAAGGCTCCGCGTTTTCCTTCACCCTAAGTGTGTTAAATTGAAAGAGTTGTGGGCGCGTAGCTCAGCTGGCAGAGCAATGCCCTTTTAAGGCATGGGTCGATGGTTCGAATCCATCCGCGCTCACCACTTTTTTTGGGGCCTGCTGGGGGTTTAGACCTTGTCAGTGTTGCTCGTAGACTGGGTTGGCTGGGGCGCTGGGGTCGTAGTCGCGGCCGTATTTGTTTTTGTGCGGGGCGTCTGGGGCTACTGAGATGGGTAGGCGGACTGTGCCGAAGGAAATTGCCTCTTCTGGGACGGTAATTTCGCGGATGGCTGCGCCTGGCAAGGCCCGTTCGTTCCATATGTGCAACATGTAGCGACCGGAAGTTACCCCCTTGATCGTAATATTTCCCGCATTATCCGACAGGGCGTAGTAGGGCGTGGTTACCGCGACCACTACCGCGCTCATCTCCGGGTGGATGTTGCAAAAGATGAAGCTGATGCCCGGCTTATCGAAGTGGACATAGCGCGTGCCGCCCGCCTCGTAGAGTCCCAAATCAAAACGCTTGCTGTCGAAGAGCGAAAACACATTGTGGAAGAACGGGTCGTGATTGGGAAACTCAACGGCTGTTCCCGCGCGCAGAATTACGACACGCGGCTCAAAGCTTTTGTTTTTTTGCACTAGACGCGGCGCCGGCTTCTGTTCGCCCGCTGTCAAGATCGCCGAACCTGGCACTGGAGTTAGCCACACAGCGGTGTTGGCTTGACTGCCCCGCCATGGTTTTCCTTCCGGAGCGATCAAATCCACATGCCCTGTGACGACCGCATCCTCGGCTCGAGCCGCAAGGCAGCAAGCCGTCCCGAGAACCAAGCACGCAATCTGACGCATCAGCATAGTTGTACGCTCTGGCCCGTTGGCCTAAAACAACACGCCCATCACTAGATTGATTTGATTGGCGGTGTGATTATTATTCTCGAGCGCGGTGGCGGCCAGGTGCCGGTACTCCGCGGAAAAAAGCAGATCGGATCGTGGGCGCGCAATGATGTTGGCCAGGATACCCCGGTTGCGGACGACGGAATCAAAGTAGGCTTGCGGCTCTCCTGAGCGAATATCGCGGGCGAAGGCACTATCTTGCCCGAAGGCAGTATTGAATTCGATCTTCGAGGTGGCCCGGAATTTGAGTTGGGACCAGCCACCGATTGAGTGCAGAGGGATGATGGGTGTCGCCGCTTGGCTCAAATCTCCGACGTAGACCGTGCTGGTCCCGATGGTTGCACCTAAACCACCCAGGGCGCTGCCGCGATAAAACTTTCCAGTCAGCAAGAACTTGCGGCCAAGAGGCACGTTCCAGTCGGTCATGCCCGCCCAGGCATTGACGTTGCGATGGAAGCCGTAACTTTGGCGGCCGTAGTAGCCTCCACCACCGAGAGTGAGTTTTTGTCCGAAAAGGGTGCGCGTCCAAGCGGCCCGCGAGGCGTACGCCGGTTGCCGCGAAGACTCTGACGGCTGCGGGTAGCGGAAGTTCTGATCCATGGGGAAATCGCCGTTGAGGTTGTCGAGAATCCCGGCCTGTACGAGAAAAGTCGAGTCTTCGGAGAGCGTGAAACGATGCTCCACGCGGACTTGCGGAGTCCAGTTCCAAAGATTTCCGGCGTAGGCGAGTGCTGGAACGGCTAGCGTGGCAAACGATGTTGGCGTTGTTGGAGTGAAAAACAAACCATCTTGACCTGCAACGATGGAGGTTTTCGCCCAATCCAGATGCATGGTGGCAGTGCGCAGGCGGATGATGCCGGCATCGACGCCATTCCAGGTGTTCTGGAACCCTCCGGCGAAATCCATTTGCAGATCAGCGCTGGTGCGCGCGCCCGCGAAGTGAGGGCCAAAAATTTCCAGCCCCAATTGCGATTGACGCAAGGTTGCGCCCACGCTGCCACTGGAGGCGCCAGCAGGAACGGCAAGGGGCACGGTGGGGAAATCCTGATTCTCTACTTGTCCCTTGTTGGCGAATAGATTGAGGAGCACGATGCCGGAAAGGCGAACGCGATATTTGGACGCGCTTTCGACCTTGCTCTGGTAGTGCTCGTCTACCTTGCTGCTGAGGAGTTCATACTCTTCGTCGAGTTTGGCCGCATGATCAGCATCGGTCAGTGATTTGGAGTTGGTGGGCTGCTGTTCGACGGCAACCGGAGCGAGAGTGGCCGCTTCGTACGTGTGCGACACTGCCTCCTCGGCAGGCTTGCGTACGGCGTCCAGTTCCTTGCGCATTTGTTGCGACTCTTGGTGGTAGCGGGCATTTTCCGCGCGCATTTGTTCCACGGAGGCACGGAGTTCGCGGACTTCTTCGCGCAGCTCCCGCACCGAGGCATCGGTTGGGGCATCTTGTGCCCACGCGGGCGATAGCAGTAATCCCAGGGAACAAAACCCTCGTAGAAAATAATGTCGTTTCATTTAGACCCTCACTTCCTGACTTCCTACGATCCATATCCTTCGGCTCCGCTCAAGACAAGATCTTGAAGCCGCGCCCTGGTCCAACCCTTACCTCAGCGGCTCAAGCCGATTTCTAGTCTGGCAGTATCGCAGCGCTAAAGCGCTGCGCCGCCCAAAAGCTTTCTTGGTCGTGCCCGGGTGCGCCCAGAAGTTCCCCACTCAAGCCAAAAGAAGGCTTGAGTGGGGCACCCGCCACCCGCAGTTATCTCATCAGCCATCCGCGTTTATCTCATCCTGCGAACTCGTTTGCGCCGCACAGAACACGACAAGGACGGGGCACCCACAACACCCAAAGCTTTAGGATGCGGTCGTTTAGCTTACCGTTTCCCGGACTGGCGGCAGATTGCCCGTTAAAGTTGTGAGCGGCAAGAGCAACTGAAATACCGTGCCTGCGGGCGAACTGCGTTCCACGATTACATCTCCACCGTGGTCCTGCACAATTTTCTGAACAACCGTGAGTCCCATGCCGGTGCCGTTCTCTTTTCCGTAGCTCACGAAGGGCTGAAACAACTGATCTTGGATTTCTGGCGCGACCCCCGGGCCGTTGTCGCAAACCCGCAGCTCGGCCCCGTTCTCGGTTTGGCGCAGATGCAGATCAATTCGCCCACCCGCTTTAGGTAGAGCTTCACAGGCATTGAGGAGGAGATTGTGGAAGACGCGTTCCATTTTTCGAGAATCGAACCAGCCGTCGCTGTTGCCTTCGCAGTCCAAGTCGATGCGAATTCCCTGATATTCCGGGTGGGCGCGAATGACCTGTACCGAGTACTGGAGCGTTTTTTGCAAATTTCCAAAAGAGGGGCGGAGAGACTCGCGGGTCCGGGAAAACTCGAGCAAGGACTCGATCATGTCGGTCATTTGAGTAACGGCGGTGAGGATTTCGTTGTAGAGTTCCTCGCGCTGCATGCTGTTTAGGTGGCTTTCGCACAAAAACTCGCCATTCGCGACAATGGAGGCTAGGGAGTGCCGCAGATCGTGGGAAATCGAGCTGGCCATCCGTCCGATGGTGGCCAGCCGCTCCGACTCAATGAGTTGCTGGCGGCTCTTTTGCAGGCTGACCCTCATGCCGTCGAAGGCGGCGCTCACTTCCGCCACCTCATCTCCGCCGTGGGTGTCCAGAGGGTAGCTGTAGTTGCCTTGTCCCAAAGCGCGAACACCATCGACGAGATTGGCGAGCGGACGAGTGAATGTGTGAGAAATCAGGAAGACGAGGAGGCTACCGCCGAGAACGGCCAGCAAGCCCAGGACCAGCAACACGCGATTGAGGTTATCGAGAAAGCCTGTGGCCTGATCCACGGACTTCATGACTACGAGGCGCACCGGCTGCGCCGCCTCGGGTGAGAGTAAGACCGCGGTGGCCAGGAAGCTCTCATTGCCAACGCGTAGAGAAACCGGCTGCTGCGCCGTGTCTTCGCCAACAAAGGCCTGCGATTGCAGTTGCAATTCGGCTTCCTGGGCGTTGGTGAGGGTGCTCTCCACTACCCGGTCACCGTAGCGAAAAGCCACCTGGCTGGCGGCCACGCGGCTGATATCCTGGGCGAGGCGGTCGTTGATTTCATACCCGATGGCCAACGATCCCAGCAAACGATTTTCCGAAGGCCCGCCGAAATAGATGGGCTGCACGAATACTTCATAGAGGTGCTGGTTTCCGTACCACCAACTTGGTGACTTACCCGACCTGAGGGAAGTCCGCAAAGATTCGCTGACGGTCTCCGTGGTGGAACCCGGGCCGGAGACGTGCATGGCCATGATGTTAGCGGAGGGGTCTGCCAGAACAAACAGATCACTGCCGGCTAATCGCCATGTGCTGCCGGAAGCGTCTTGAATCGTAGCGCGGTCCCGTGTAGTCATCAAGGCGCGCACATTGGGCAGGTCGGCGAGGAGTTGCGCCGAACGCGCGAGCATCTCTTCGCGCTGGCGCTGGAAGTCCTGAAAGGTTAAGACCGAGTTCCCCAGGCCGCTTTGAATATCGCGGCGAACCTGCTTTTGGACGGTGAGCCGGACGACCAAGAGGGTGGTGGTGGTAAGAGCGGCCGAAACCAAAAGCATGGAGAGTAGGAACTTGGTGCGCAGGCGGAGGCCAGCTACGCCTCGGCTCCCGAGCAGCTTCGATTTGGGTTCTTGATTCACGGCAGTCCTAAGTTTAGCAGCGCATTTAATTTCAGAATCCAGCGCCTAAAGGCGTGCCTTCCTACTTGCATCTACCCCTAGACCTCGGGGGCTTCAAGCCCCGTTTTTCCTGTGCGCAACGCGGGCCTGAAGACCCGCTCTACCGAGTCGGGTTGTGTGGGGGCATTTCGCCGACGCAAAGAGATCAACTTTTTCGCTCTGTTGTGCCAGCAGCATCGCATCCCGCCCTTTGCAAAGAACGCAAGGACGGGGCACCCCTTTGTCCGGGTGGGATAGGAAAATCAAGAACAAAGGTCGGCACCCGCCGGCCCTGTGCTACCCCAAAATCTTACTTCCACAAATTTTACTTCCACCCTGTGCTACTAACGTACGAATTTATAGCCGGAGCTATGTACCGTGCGAAAGTGCAACGGGTTGGAAGGATCTTTCTCCAGCTTCTGGCGAAGCCGCATGATGTGGTTATCGACGGTGCGCGTGGAGGGGTAGTGCTGGTATCCCCAGACCTCATTCAAGAGTTCTTCGCGGGAGACCACGCGCTCTAGGTTTTCCGACATAAATTTCAGAATCTTGAACTCCTGGGCGGTGACCGCGACCAGGCCGCCGTTGCGCATCACTTCCATCTTGGTGAAATTGACCGTGACGTCGCCGAAACTGAACGTTTCGCCAACGAGAGCGCGTCCGGAACGTCTCACGGCCGCCCGTACGCGAGCCAGCAGTTCGCGCGGGCTGAAGGGCTTGGTGACGTAGTCGTCGGCTCCGATTTCAAGAAGCAGAACTTTGTCGGTGACTTCCGATTTGGCGCTGAGAATAATTACGGGGATGGTGGGTGCTTCTTGTTTGACTTCTCGGCAGACGTCCTGGCCAGCCACACCTGGTAAACGTAAATCGAGCACCAGAGCTGAAGGTGGAGTGGCGCGGAACTTCGCTAAACCGTCGATACCATCGGAGGCGACGTCGACGGCGTAGCCTTCCGCTTCAAAAAGCCGTCTGAGGGCTTTCTGGACGGCGCGGTCATCTTCGATAACGAGAACTCGTTCCATGCGCGTTAAACTCCCTCGGCACCTGGGGAAGGCACCAACATTCCTGGTAGAAGCGCATGGGCGGGTCGTTCTTCCTGGGGGCGGTAGGTACGCCCTGCCCAGTAAGTACTAGGCTACCGCAAAAGGTGACTCCCAAACAGGGGAATCCCGGAAAAGTGACAATTTCGTTACAAATCGGAAATGTCGGTAACTCGTCCTAAAATCAACCACAGACAAGCAGAAAGGTGTGTCAGGAAAAACACTGATTAGACTTTAGTTTTGCCAGTGTGAGCGTTGAGAAGGCCTCATAAACCTTGATCTAAAGCACTCAGAATTCCCCGCCCCTTCGACTTCGCTCAGAGTGTGTGACTTTTTTAATTCCTCTCAACGACCGATGCTGAAAGTAAAAGACTTATGCACCCTTAAAATGGCC
>JAYTQD010000142.1:0-4732 GCA_043746935.1 Acidobacteriaceae bacterium
CCAGGGCATCTGCGCCATCCGCTTCGGAGACAGCGATTCAGATTTGGAACTTGCCCTCCGCCGCGAATATCCTTATGCGGCCCGCAAGCGCCAGGACGAAGATTTGAAAGGGTGGAATCAGCAGGTTCTACAACACTTGCAGGGGCGCAAACTCAACCATGCGCTCCCTCTTGATATTCAAGCCACCGCCTTCCAGCGCCAGGTCTGGACTTACCTGCAAACCATCCCCCGCGGCCAAACCCAGTCCTACAGCCAGGTAGCCCGCGCCATCGGACGACCCACCGCCACCCGCGCTGTAGCCCGCGCCTGCGCCACCAATTCCGTAGCTCTGGAAATCCCTTGCCATCGCGTAGTCCGCGAAGACGGCGACCTCGGCGGCTACCGCTGGGGCCTTCAGCGCAAGAAAAAATTACTGAAATTGGAAAAACCCAGCTAAAAAGTATCTGCGCGATGCGCTTGGGTGCCCCGTCCTTGTCGCGTTCCTCAGCGACAGGGCGGGTGCGCCCCCCAGACGTTACAAATTGTTTACAAACTTCTTGCGGCGGAGCAATCGCCCCACCTCCGCCCACGCCTACTGTGGACCCTGAAGAACGCCGTTCCGTGGTCCCAGCCACCGAAATCGGTGTTCCCCCGAAAATCGCGACGGCAGAGTTCTGTCTTCGAGAGACCGTACCGCGAGCGGCAACGGAAGGGTAGGTACAAATCATGAAGAATCAAGTTGTAACGCTAGTAGTCCTGTTGGCTCTGGCCTGCGGTTCCGCCTTCGCCCAAACGCGTGGCTTCCGCGCCAGTGTTCCCTTCGATTTCACCATCGGCGCTCAGACCTTCCCGGCCGGAACCTACCAGTTCCAACGTCCCCTCGGCAAGCCCGCCGCAAACACCGAAGTCGGCATGATCGCCGTGCGCAGCGTGGACGGCTCCGCCTACAAGGCCGTAATGACTGCCCTGGCCCGTCCCCGCGGCGAGCAGCAGCCGGAAACCAAACTGGTTTTCAAGAAGCGCAGCGGCCATTGGCAGTTGTTCCAAGTCTGGATTGGTGGTGACGCGCAAGGACAACAGATGCCCAATGTAGTCCACGGCACAGACGCAGTTCTCGCTGGAGCCGAACCAGAAGTAGCCATCGCCGAGCTCCGCTAGGAAGAGCCGCGCTGCTCCTAGTTCCAGCGGCGATCAAGTTTGCAAGTGGCCACGCAAGGGGTGCTCCCAAACCAGGGAGTACCCTTTGTTCGTTTCAGTTAAGAACAGTGTGAGCCGGGTGCCCCGTCCTTGTCGCGTCTTGTGCGACAGAGCCTGCCCTGAGAGGTTGTGACTTTATTCACTCTTGGCCATTTTGAGGATACATAAGTCTTTTACTTTCAGCATCGGTCGTTGAGAGGAATTAAAAAAGTCACACACTCTGAGCGAAGTCGAAGGGGCGGGGACTTCCTCGCCGCTCTTCGAAACAAAAACCTCAAGCGGCCAGCCCAAACCCCTCCTGCAGCACACACGCGCTCACCAAATGCATCAAAATTTGATCATTGGCTACTCGCGCCCCTTCATCCATTGTTCCCAAACTATCCAAAAGCCCCACAATTTTTTTCTGATCAAAGTAGGGAATCGACGCCATCACCGGTCCGCGCAGCGTATCCTGCATGAACGTGCTTAAGCGCTCCTGCGGATTCAAAGTCGCCGGCGGACTCAGGAACGGGTGCTTTTGCCGCCGGTAAATTGTGTCGCTGATCACGTCCCGCACTGCCTCGCGCAAAACAAACTTCTCCGTCACCCCGCGAATCTTCATCGACACCGGCTGCGACCGGATTACTTCCACCAGGTGATGATCCAAAAATGGAACTCTTCCCTCAATCGAGTGCGCCATCTCCATGCGGTCGCCCAGAACCACCAGCAGATAATTCGGCAGCAAAGTCTTCGACCACAAGTAGAGCGACTGATGCAGCGCATCCCGGCCGTTCAATTGCCGATGCACGTCCAGATCGGCAAGCAGTGGCAGATACCCCCGGCGTTCGCCAAATTTCTCCAGCAAATCTCCCGACATCACATTCCGCATCTTGCTGGATCGCGCCGAAAACGTCTCAATCCACGAGGGCACAAAACCAAGCAGCCGCTTGACTCCATCCAGTGGCAGCGCCTCTCCGTGCGGCAATAGCAACCCCCGCGACACCGGATTCAGTCTCTCCAGATCTCTCAGCATCCCCGCAATCACTTCCGGATCCTGCCCCTCCCGGTTGTACATCAGCACATCACGCCGGAAGTGCGCGTACCCGCCCAACAGCTCATCCGATCCTTCTCCAGTTAGAACAACCTTGTACCCGGCGTCCCGCACCGCCCGGCTCAACAAATACTTTGCTACGCCATGACCATTGATGCAAAGCGTTTCCGACTGTAGTGTGGCTGCCGCAAAGTGGTCCGCCAGATCATCTTGCCGCATCGGAATCGGAAAAAATTCCGCCCCAGCCTTCGCCGCCATCTCCCGCGCTTCTTTTTCCTCGTCATACTCCGCGCGATCAAAGGTCAAAGTAAAAGCCCGAATCGGTTCCGGATGATGTTTCGCCGCCAGACCAAGAATCGCGCAGGAATCCAGCCCGCCGCTCAGATAGCAGCCCACCGGCACGTCCGCCCGCAAGCGAATCCGAACCGCCTCCTCCAGCGCATGACGGAACTCCGCCGCATAGTCCTCATCCGACCGTACAGGCGCAGTCGACCCCGCCCGCGGGTAGTCGAAATCCCAATAGCGGTGCAACTGAAAGTGCTTGTCCGTCGCCAGCGCATAGTGCCCAGGTGGCACTTGAAACACGCCGTCATACAAGGTCCTTGTCTGATGCCCGCCGAACTCGACGGAATGGTAAACCGACTCCGCATCCCACCGCGCCGGCACTCCCGCTGCAAACAAAGCCTTCACTTCCGAAGCAAAATACAACGTCTCATTGTGCCAAGCGTAGAACAGAGGCTTAATGCCAAACCGGTCTCGCGCCGCAAACACCGTCCGGTTCACTCCATCCCACAGCACAAACGCAAATTCCCCGCGCAACCGGTGCAAACACTGCACGCCCACATCCTCATAAAGATGCAAGGCAATCTCACTGTCCGATCTCGTCCGCAACCGGTGCCCCGCTCCCTCCAGCTCTTTCCGGATCGCCTCGTACCCGTAAAACTCGCCATTCACCACAATCCGAATCCGCTCATCCTCGTTCGCAATCGGCTGGTCGCCGGTAGTCAGATCAATAATGCTGAGCCGCGCATGTCCCAATGCCACTCGCCGGTCGTCCGAGATCCAATGCCTCTGCCCATCCGGCCCGCGGTGATACATGCTTTGGGTGGCACGCTGCAAAGCCTCCATGGAAACCGGTTCGCGACGCGAGAACACCCCAACAATTCCGCACATGGAACACACTCCAAAAACTCAATTTTCAAACTGATTTCGGTAAGAGGTTTGTGCAATTCACAAACTATTCCATCTGCCTCGCATACACCGCCCGCCCCCGCCGCAGCAACTCTAGCACTTTCTGCTTCTCCGCCGCAGTATTCCAGTCGCCATGCGCTTCCGCCCCAGCCATCAACCGGTCAATCCAAGCCACAAAATAAGCAGCGTCTTCACGCGACCGCACCGCTTCGTCCCCAACTCGCACATACACCGGACTCGTAGTGGCATAAGGATACCCATCCAATATCGGATGCAACGCTTTTGCATTCCAAGATCGCAACAAACACCACCCGCTATGACCCAAAGCCAAAGTCCCGGAAAAATCCGCATGTGCCGATTTCCCCGCGCCCAGCTGCAAATCCCGCACCACCACCCCATTGCAAACAACCTGCAAATGATCCACCGGCACCATCGACCGCAGCCAAGCCGAAAATTTCACCTCTCCCGCTTTCGGCAACGACAAAGTTTCCCCTAACCCACGCGCGCCCAAAGAAAACCCAATCAGCGGCCCATTCGTAGCGAACGTCTCTCCACGTTTCAAGGACTCCAACCAAGGCTGAATCTGCAACGGCCCACCCTTCACCCGCGCATACACCCGATTCAACCCCACCGGCCCGCGCAAGGAAGCATAGTTCGCCATGGCATCCGTCCCCGCACCCGTTGGCAAATGAAATCCGCAATTCAGCAACCGGTACCAAACCGCAGCCGTCGACTTGTGATCGCTAAACCCCATCGCCTCGATGTAATCCACCTTGCCCAGCGCCACATCCACAGGCAGCTCATTCGTGAGGCTCGCATCACTTTGCGGATTCGGAACATCATCAAACGGATGCACATACCCCACCACTCCATGCTGCGCGTGCGCCAAGTCCGCAATATCCGCGTTCGTCGGCCAAAGGCTAGCCGCCGCCGTGTTCGTATAAGCCGCATAATCCGGCAGCAAAAAATGATCCGTCAAATTTAAAAGCCCCAAATGCCCCCAATAACTCGTATGGAATTCCTGCCCATGCAGAATCAAAGCCGCCGTCGTGGAAGCCTTATCGGGTAAAGCCGCATCCTTCAACGGAAAGTAACTCCTATCCGGAATTCGCTGCTCTTTATTCACGATCAAGTTCTCCACAACCGAAAGATTCTCCGCCTCCGCCTGCCGCGCCAAATTTTCCGGAGTATTCCGGTACGTCCCCGCGTAATTCATATGCACATGCACATCGCCGCTCACCCAGCGCTCGTCTTTCGCAGTCGGCAGCTCGATCCGCTTCAAACGTACCTTCACCGCCGCATTCTCATTCGCCACCACGGCAACGCTGCGTTGCT
>JAYTQD010000143.1:0-1753 GCA_043746935.1 Acidobacteriaceae bacterium
CGCAGCGTTTTCCAAGGCGGCTTCATCGCCGTCTTTTCCACAGTCTGGCGATGCTGCGTGCTGGGCAAACTCCTCCGGCGTGCGATAGCCGAGCGCCGAATGCGGTCGGCATTGATTGTAGTCCCGCCGCCAGGCCGCGATGATCACGCGCGCTTCGGCCAGGCTGCAGAACCAGTTCTCATTGAGGCACTCGTCGCGAAAGCGCCCGTTAAAACTTTCCACGTAGCCATTCTCCATCGGTCGTCCCGGTTGGATGTAGTGCCAGCGGATGCCTTGTTCGTAGACCCACTGATCCACGGCGCGGCTGGTGAACTCCGGCCCGTTATCGGAACGAATCTGTGCCGGCAATCCGCGCTGCCGCTTTAACTCCTCCAGCACGCGCACCACCCGCTGCCCGCTGATCGACGTATCCACCACCATGGCCACCGCTTCCCGCGTGTAGTCGTCCACGATGTTCAACGTCCTGAACCTCCGCCCCGAACTCAGCGCGTCCGTCACAAAGTCCACCGACCACACCTGATTCGCTCCCGTCGGCTCCAGCAGCGGCTGCCGCGCACCGTTGCGCTTGCGGCCCCGCTTGCGCCGCAACCCCAGCTTCTCTTCCACGTACAGCCGGTACACGCGCTTGTGGTTGACGCGCCAGCCTTCGCGCCGCAGCATCACCTGCAATCGCCGATACCCAAACCGCCGCCGCGTCTCCGCCAACTCGCGCATCCGTACCCGCAGTTGGTTCTCCTCCGGACGTCGGCCGTGATACCGGCATGTGCCCCGATCCATCTCCATCAGCCCGCAGGCGCGGCGCTGGCTGATGCTCACGTCCACCTGCATCGCCAGCACCGCTTCCCGCCGCACCTGCGGGCTCACCACTTTTTTGCCAGCACCGCCTTCAACGCCCGAATGTCCACCGTTTGCTCCGCCACGATGTGCTTGAGCTGCCGATTCTCTTCTTCCAGCTGCTTCAGCCTTCGCGCTTCACTCAGTTCCAGCCCGCCGTACTTCGATTTCCAGCGGTAGTAACTGGCCCGCGTCATCCCATGCCGCCGGCACAGCTCTCCCGTTTCCACCCCAGCTTCCGATTCCTTCAGGATGGCGATGATCTGCTCTTCGGTGAATCGACTCTTCCTCATGACTCCTCCTCGGCCCCTGGCGGGCCATTCTAGGGAGATGTCTCATTTCCGCTGGCTTAGTTCTTGGGGGGCTGGCCTACCCTTTGCTCTTCGCTCTCGCTGGCACAACCAAGACCGGGGGTGCCCTGTTCTTCGCGCACTCTGCGAAGGGCGGGAGCGAGAATGCTAACATCATGGAACGAACTGCAATTGTGCCGACGGTGTCACTACCCGCCCATGCAAAGGGCGCAGAACGGGGTATCCTATGTTTCTTTATTAGAAATTACAATCAAGGCCGGTGAAAGGATGGGCCAGCCCCCAAGTGTGGAATGAGATACTGGCGCAAGAGTGTGCCACTTCCAGGGAATAGTGTTCCACGTTAGCAACGTACTGGTGTTGCGGTTGATCTCGCTGGCACAATCGACACAAGGAAATGCCCATCCTCCGGGCACTGTGCGAAGGGAGAGTTGGAAATGTTCATACATCGGAACCAACGACATCGTGTCGGCGGCTCATCGCGTACCCCTGCAGAGACGCAAGGGCGCGGCACCCTACTGTTCCGTTACTGGAAGCAGAAGCAAGCCAAAAAGGCGGATCACCCGGCCAAACACTAAAAATCCGTTTCCCCGACAATTTCGACCGGAAAC
>JAYTQD010000144.1:0-1751 GCA_043746935.1 Acidobacteriaceae bacterium
CGAGCGAAGTCAATTTCACGGTAGGGTTCAGCGGCGGTTTTTTTCATAGCGCGACCTCTGTGGTTTGTTGGCCTTCCAGGCTGAAATTAGCCGGATTACGTCTGGTTCGCGATAGGTGTAGACCACAACCAGCAGGGTGCCGACGCCGCTCATGCCCAAGGTGACAAAGCGTTGCTCATCAAGCGCATCTGAGTCCTCGCGCATAAGCGCGAAGTCGTCTTCAAGGACGGTCACGGCTTCTACGAAACTGACGCCGTGATCCTCGATGTTTGCCTTTGCTTTGGCTGGATCCCATTTATATCGCACCAATCAAATGTATAGACAATCGTCTGCCGTGTCAAATTGCACGAGTCGAGAGGTCTAAAACGACCGAGGTAAAGGGCCGCGCGCTTTGCGCGGTCCCGGCGAGCAAAGCGAACGACCTTGACGTGTTAGGCCGCTGACAACGCAAGGCTACAGCCCAGGATATTGTTTTGTCCAACGGCCCAGGATTGAGGCCAAGGCGGTGGTGTCTGTGTACAAATGATCGTTGCCTGGAACTTCAACAACCTCGCTGCGGTTTACTTGTAGCGCGGCGACTAGGCGATCCGCAGAGCCTCCAGGGTCTTGCGCCTGCTGGATGAATAACGTGTCGACACTGGCGGCGAAGTGCCGCAGAAATTGAACCTCGTTGCCCTCAAGGGCAGCGTATGGAGTGCCAATCAAGACGGCGAAGGCAGGACGGAACTGGTGCAGAGTATAGGCCGTGGCCGCGATGACGGTTCCTAGCGACTTCGCAATGACAAGCTGCGGCGACTGGCTGGCGAGGCGTGTTGCTTCGAAAGCCACGCTCGCTTCCGCGTCGGTGTCCCAGTGCCGATAGCGAATGATCCCTGCAACCGGGTACTGGGCCGCAACCAACAGGCTTTGCATCCACGCCTCAGTTTCAATGCGGCGTCCCGAAAGTGCAGTTACTCGCATTGGATTCCTCCCGCGGTGTAATTGAGCCGCCTAACGTATCAAGTTGAGGGGCGCGCCGCGCTGA
This sequence comes from Acidobacteriaceae bacterium, assembly GCA_043746935.1. Classification (GTDB taxonomy): domain Bacteria; phylum Acidobacteriota; class Terriglobia; order Terriglobales; family Acidobacteriaceae; genus JANXUC01. The sequence continues at coordinate 1,025 of JAYTQD010000144.1, forward strand.
CGCTCGCCAAGTTGAAGCCCCGTACCGGCGCGTCCCCTCGAACGCCGGGTCAGGCCTGCTCAAAGCCCATTTGCGTTTCGGTGTAGAGGACCGGCGCGTCCCCTCGAACGCCGGGTCAGGCCTGCGTCGCACATGCAGGAACTGGCCGAGCGTAGTCTTCAGGGGTGATCCGCGACGGATGCAGAAAGCCCCCTCCCTTATTGCGACGAAGGCAATATAGTTTCGACTTCGGCACACCCGACAACAGCTCTTCCAATCGCTGGCCATGGCCATTGCCACATGCGATGACGACAAGACTGGCCTCGAGCAGTATCCGCTGAACGTGGTCGAGATTTACTATGTCCGCCGCCTGGCTCCGCACGACTGCATCTGGGTCTGTAGAGTAATTGGGGAATAGATTTAGCACGAAGAAACCACCCCACTCCCAATTTACCGCCAGATTCCCGCACTTGAACACTGTCGCGTCGTTCAGCAGGTGATCAGCCTTCGACGGATTCGCGCATAGGAAAGCGCCGATAGGGCGGTTGTCATCCCAGACGCGCTTCAACGCGAAGCGGTAGAGGCCACAATCCGACTTAATTGCCGTTGAGCAGACCGTCGATGTGTAGGTGATGACACGCATCGCAGGCCTAACTAGTTTTCGACACCCAAACGCCGTCTACCATCCCGGCGAGTGGCTAACATCCCGACAAATTTGCTCAGATTTAATTTCATATTCATACCGTTA
>JAYTQD010000145.1:0-1749 GCA_043746935.1 Acidobacteriaceae bacterium
ATTCTTGGTAACAAAAGGCTATGAGCCGCGCTACGACATTGCCTTGGAAGTACTCAACGAACTGCCTTATCGCAGGTGGCGCGAAGCCGATCCGGAGGACACGTTGCGCTTCCACGCATTACGCCTGCACGAAGTCGGCATGATCAAGACCAGTCCTAACAGACTGATCGCGCAGGGCACCGACTGGCGGTTCTTGAATGAATTGAAGAAGGAGTTAAAGACGTAAAATAATCAGATGGATGCTTGCAGAGGCCCGTGGAAACTGCCTCCAAGGCATGCATCGCCAGGAGTCTTTATCCATGGGGTTCTTCAGGCAGGAATCGGGTAATTCGTAATTACGGTTTGAGTCGAGCAAACTTTTTTAGGAGGGAATGATGTCTGAGATTATCAGTTCAGAAATTAACAGGCGCGATTTTCTGCAAAGTTCGACGGCGTTAGTAGCGGCATCGCTCCTCGGTTTTTCTAAATTTGCCGCAGCCGAGCCGCCACCCGAAACAACTCGATTTCGAATTGCCAATGGCCCGTTCATTTGTTACGCGCCGCAGTTTCTCATGGAAGAATTTCTGCGTATGGAGGGATTTACGGAAATCGAGTATGTCACGATTCCAGCTAATTACACGTATACCAGTGTTGTCGGGGAAGGCAAAGTAGATTTGGCCATTTTCGGGCCATCCAGCGCGGTCGCCGCAATCGATGCTGGATCGCCGTTGGTGATACTTACCGGCGTCCATGTCGGCTGCTGGGAACTGTTTGCTAACGAAAGCGTTGTCGCGATTAGGGATCTCAAAGGTAAATCAATTGCGATAACCGGTATCGGCGGCGTCGATCATCTTTGGATTTCGAGCATCTTGGGCTATGTCGGCGTCGATCCCAGTAAGGACGTGAATTGGATTACAACCAAGAAACTGTCGGAGTCGATGCGGCTGTTCCTCGAGGGCAAAGCGGATGCGTTCCTCGCTTTTCCGCCACAACCGCAGGAACTACACCGGAAAAAATTCGGACGCGTGATCATCAATACGATTGTGGATCGCCCCTGGTCGCAGTATTTTTGCTGCATGGCTGGAATGCCACGTGAATTTGTCGCGAAGAATCCAGTGGCAGCCAAACGAGCACTGCGGGCATTACTCAAAGCCACGGACATTTGCGCCAATGAACCGGAACGCGCTGCAAGATATCTCGAGGCAAAGGGTTACGAACCGCGCTACGACATTGGGCTGGAAGTGATAAAAAGCCTGCCGTATAACAATTGGCGTGATTGGAACCCGGAAGATACGCTACGTTTCTTCGCGCTACGTTTGCATGAAGTCGGCATGATCAAGATGCCACCGAACAAACTGATCGCACAGGGCACTAATTGGCGGTTCTTAAATGAGTTGAAGAAGGAGTTGAAGGCTTGACCGCCCCCACCCCCACCCCCGCCCTCCCCCGCTTCGCAAGGGAGGGAGCATCTCTTATTCCCTCCCTTGCGAAGCGGGGGAGAACTAGGGCGGGGTGGCCTACGGCCATGGGGGCAAGCGTTGATGCGTAACGCGACCACGCAACGCCGCGCGCGAACGCTTCGAAACGAACCCACCGATTGCGAACGGCATTTGTGGCGTTTCTTACGCCTGCAGCAACTTGGTGGTTTTCGATTTCGGCGGCAGGTGGCAGGGGGCCGATACATTGCCGATTTCGCGTGTATTGAGGCGAAGCTGATTGTTGAATTGGATGGCGGTCAGCATCAGGATAACGACTACGATGTTCAGCGAG
>JAYTQD010000146.1:0-1749 GCA_043746935.1 Acidobacteriaceae bacterium
CCAGCCAGCGGATGTACATTTCCTACCGCCGCAACGGCAAGATTCTCTGGACCAAAACCCCGCACCTGATTCTTGCCGGGGAAAAAGTCATCACCGACGGCAAAGTCACCGCCAGAACTCGTTGCGGCAACCGTCTCGCTTCCAAACCCGAGGGCTTAACCGCCCCAGACGAGCCTTCCGAAGCCCAGCTCAATCAACCAGTCGCGGTCGCCGGAGACCCAGTTCGCCCGCCGACGCTATTAGCGCAAAAGTCCTCCTTTCTTCCCCCGTTGGTCGCCAACGGCCCCGCGGGTTCTGGCCCAATCGGAATCCCCATCGGCATCGGCCCCATCATCGGCGGTGGCGGAGGCTCCCCCTGTGAAACTGAAGAACAGGAAAAGCTCGAGCACGACCACGACAAGAACGAACCCATCTGCCCCAAAAAGCACCACCCGCCGCCGACGGTTCCAGAACCAAGCACGGTCCTGCTCATGGGATCAGGCATCCTCCTCCTCGGCTACCAGTACTTGACAAAGCGGTCCCGTCGACTGCCGAGCTAATTCTTGACTAGCTTCCACTCTCTGCTGGAACGCTCGATCAAATTTTCTGTCTAAGATTGCCTAATTTCTTTGGATTTGACCGGTCGATCCTGCGGGTGATATACCGAGCGAGATGTGAGAAAACGTTTACACCACTTTAAAAGTTAGACTGAGCGCTTCGCCGACACCTGCTGCTGCACCTTGGAGCCAATCCGAGAGCGGCGAGAAACTATCGAGGAGGATACGATGAAAACGACGTCCAGACGGCAATTTCTCAAGACAGCAGCGGTCACGACCGGCGGCATGTTGGCGGCCCGTTCCATGCCCGCGCGAGGCCTTCCCAAAGTGGAAATTTCCGTCGCGCCGCCTCTCTCGATGTTTCAATATCCACAGGTGCACTTGCTCGAGGGTATATTCCAGCAGCAGCTTGAGAACAACCACAAGGTTTACTTGAATCTCGATGAAGACGGACTGCTCAAACCCTTCCGGCAACGCCAGGGGATGCCCGCTCCGGGACCAGACCTCGGCGGCTGGTACGACAACAGTAACGATTTCAACCCAGAGAATAACTTCCACGGCTTCATCCCCGGACACACCTTTGGACAATATGTCTCCGGACTCGCGAGAACGTACGCGGTTACAGGATCGAAACCGACGCAAGCTAAAGTCCAACGCTTGGTTCGCGGGTTTGCCGAAACGGTCGAGCCAACCGGAAAGTTCTACGTTGACTATCGGCTGCCGGGCTACACGTTCGATAAGACTTGCTGCGGGCTGATTGACGCGCACGAATTTGCCGCCGATCCGATTGCCTTGGAAGTACTCAAACGCGCCACCGAAGCCGCATTACCGCATTTGCCGGAGAAAGCGCTGAGTCGCGTCGAGCAGGAAGCTCGCCCCCACAAGACTAAAGCCTTCACCTGGGATGAGACTTACACGCTATCGGAGAACTTCTTTCTGGCCTACCGGCGGAGCGGGGACAAGCACTATCTCGATCTAGCCAAGCGTTTCATTTACCACGAGTACTACGATGCTCTGGCGGAAAATCACAACGCTCTTCCGGGCAAACACGCATACAGCCACGTAAACACCCTCAGTTCCGCGATGCAGGCCTATCTGGTTTTGGGGGACGAGAAATATCTCCGCGCCGCCACAAACGGACTCCGCATGGTCCACGAACAGAGCTACGCCACAGGAGGATGGGGACCGAACGAAGGATTCGTGGAGCCGGGCA
>JAYTQD010000147.1:0-1747 GCA_043746935.1 Acidobacteriaceae bacterium
CTCCTCCGCAAGGCGCTGTTCGGCGGCTGGGTCGAGTTTGGAGATCTCCCGAGCAAGCTGATCGCGCTTGTCATTTTCGACGAGCCGATCTACTGCCGATTGGAGTGCGCGGCTCCGGTTCGGGTAGCGGCCTTCGAGAACCCACCGGTCGAGGTTGGTTAGAGTATGACGCGGCATACGGCGCCGCGTCAGGTTCGGTTAGAACAGGTACCCTCGCCAGATCCAATAGCGCCAGTCGCCAATGGCCTCGACAGTCGATTCGGGGGCATCAATGGCTGTGATCTGTTCGAGAGGAATGGTGAATTTCTGGCTCCTCGCTATTTGGAGTGGGTTGCGGGAGCATGAAAAGTGTGAGTGGGCTATGCTGAGGACTCGCGGCTAGAGGAGATCGCGTTGCCATGAATGAAAATGAACTCTTCCAGGTTGCGCTGGGAATCGTGCCACCGTGGCTGGTGGATCGGTGCAGTTTTGTAGTTGAAGCTTCGCGGCTGGACATCTATCTGGACTTTCCAGCGGGTTCGACGTTTCCGTGCCCGGACTGTGGGGAGCAAGCGAAGGCTTACGACACTGAGGCGTTCACGTGGCGGCATATGGATTTCTTTCAACATAGGGCGTATCTGCATGCCCGGACGCCACGGGTGAGTTGTTCCCGTTGTGGCATCCATAGGATCGTTGTGCCTTGGGCGAGACCGGGCACGGGGTTCACCCTTTTGTTCGAAGCCCTCGTGATGCAACTGGCAAAGGTGATGACAGTGACGGCGGCGGGGCGGATCGTCGGCGAGCATGACACGCTGCTCTGGCGGATCATCAACCACTACGTGGACTTGGCGCGAAGCCAAGCCGACCACTCCGGCGTGAGCCAGGTGGGTATTGACGAGACCTCCGCCCGCCGGGGCCACAGCTATGTGTCGTTGTTCGTCGACATGGAGGAACGTAAAGTACTGTTCGTAACTCCAGGCAAGGATTCAGCCACAGTCGCCGCGTTCGCCGAAGACTTGAAGGCTCACCAAGGCGACCCAGCTTCGATCACTGAAGCCAGCCTTGACATGTCGCCAGCTTTCATCAAGGGCGTGACCACGCAGTTGCCGAATGCTTCCATCACCTTTGACAAGTTTCACGTGGTCGGTCTCATCAACGATGCCGTCGATGAAGTCCGCCGTCTAGAACGAAAAGATCACCCCGAACTCACCGGTAGCCGCTACATCTGGTTGAAAAACCAAGACAATCTCACCGAAGCCCAAAAGAACCAACTCGCTACCTTCAATCTACCCCGCTCCCACCTGAAAACGGCGAAGGCCTATCAGATTCGCCTTGCCTTCCAGGATCTGTACAACCAGCCCGCCGAGGATGCTAAGGCCTACCTCAACAAATGGTTCTACTGGGCCACTCACAGCCGAATTCCAGCGATCATTGATGCCGCCAGATCCGTCCGCCGCCATCAGGATGGCATTCTTCGCTGGTTCACTTCCAACCTTAACAATGGAATCCTGGAAGGCATCAACAGCCTGGTCCAGGCCGCCAAGGCCAAAGCTCGAGGTTATCGCTCCACTCGCAACCTCTCAAGCATCATTTACCTTATCGCTGGCAAACTGGATCTAGTTTGTCAACCCACGTGAGATAGCGAAGAGCCGGAATAGGCCGTGGATTCAAAATACAGACTTTAGCGTCCACTGCGTTCGCGGATTGCGATCCAGTTCCTCGGCGCGCTCCAATTGTTATCTACGTGTGCTCGATTGAAGTGACCCAT
>JAYTQD010000148.1:0-1745 GCA_043746935.1 Acidobacteriaceae bacterium
TCTCCCGGCGCATAGATTCTGCCTTCGACCAGCTGGAGGTCCGGGTCGAACTGGAAAACCGCTGGATGCCCCAGCCAGGCCTCGTCGTATTCAAAGGAAAAAACGTCGCCGCCACGGCCGGGTTGCCGATGCAGCCATCCCATGCGCCGTATTTCGTCCAGACGCTCCAGGTCGATTACGACTTCGACGGTGTCAGCGCTTTTGTCCTGCTTTTTCATTCGCGTTGCCTTGGCGGGGGGCTCGCTTGCGAATCGGCAGATCCAAGTCCTGGAGCTTGCGCCCGAGCGTGTCGTCGCGCGCAAGCGCCGCGAGGTCCTCGACCAGGCCGAGCGCCTGCATCGCCCGGGCATAAATACCGAGTGCGACGGCAGGGTCTCCTCGCTCGACGCGCTGTAAAGTTCTGCGCGAGATGCCCGAGCGTTCGGCGACGATCTCAGCGCTGTAGCTGCGCCGCAGGCGGGCCTGCTTCAGGTTCGCGCCCACCTGTGCGAGGAGGCGGGATAGTTTCGGGAGCAGGGAGGGGATGGTTCTTGGCATAATGAGTCATATCTTATACTAAAACCGCTAATTTGGGTAAGATATGACTTATTATATATGTGAGCAGATTGAACGCTCAATTAACAGGCAATATCTTTCACAAATAGTGGTCAAAATGGGCAAGATATACGACATTAAATAGCAACCATCGACAGCCTGACACCGGGGGTGAAAAGCGGTGAAGCTTTGGATCGGGGTCACTGACCAAGAATGGTTTGATTACCTGACTCGCCTGTCACCAGATGAAGTGAATTTCTGGCAACCGAGCGGCGCACGTACTTTCGGTGTGCTTCAACCGGGAGAGCCATTCCTATTCAAACTCCACAGCCCAAACAACTTCGTCGTCGGAGGTGGATTTTTTGTCCGCTATTCACCTCTCCTCACCTCATTGGCGTGGGACGCCTTCGAACGCAAGAATGGGGTGTCGTCGCTTGAGGAACTTCGCACCCGCGTCCGAAAATATCGACGGACCGACGATTCTGTCGACCCAGTTATCGGATGTAACGTACTTTCGGAACCATTTTTCTTCCCTCGCAGCCAGTGGATTCCTGTTCCGAAAAATTGGTCCGGAAACATTGTGCAGGGCAAGAGTTACCAGACGGACTCAGAAGAAGGTGAAGCGCTTTGGCATGCCGTTCGACAGACGATGACAATCGGTCATGCTGCAATGGATCCTGGCCATACTGATCAAAGTTCCGATGAGTTGCGTTTCGGTGCAGAGTATCTGGCACGCGGACGGCTTGGCCAGGGGCCTTCCGCGTTCTGGTGACAGATGCCTATCAACGGCGCTGCACGGTAACTGGTGAAAAGACACTTCCTGTACTTGAGGCGGCGCATATCAAACCCTATGCGTCTCGCGGTCCTCATCGAATCAGCAACGGACTATTGTTGCGATCCGATCTTCACAAGCTTTTCGATCTCGGCTATCTCACGGTCACCCCGGCCTTGCGTCTGGAAGTAAGTTCGCGGCTACGTGAAGAGTGGCAAAACGGGCGGGTGTATTACGCACATCACGGTCAGCAATTGGGTTTCCTCCCAAATGAAAAATCGAGCCTTCCTGCGCGAGAGTATCTACAGTGGCACAACGAGAACGTATTCAAGTCATGAATTCGTCATGACCCAGCGGCGACGAAATCAAGGCTTTTTCGCCAGTATAGCCTTCCAACGCGTCATCTCGGACTGCAGGAAGGCGCCGAATTCCTCCGGCG
>JAYTQD010000149.1:0-1744 GCA_043746935.1 Acidobacteriaceae bacterium
GATGAGGGATCGGCCAGTCCGCCGACTAGGATGAAGCCAGCACGGTCCGGGAAGCAATCAGCAAGCACTGGATCGGATCTCCGGGGTGGTTGGGGGCGGCGCGTGCGTAAGGATCTGTCGAGAAACCTGGGAAGCCCTCCTGGGCGGTGCGGAACCAACGCGAAACGGGAATCCATAACCGTGAGCGGTCCAGAGGGTGGCGGATGGACTCGTAGTAGCGAAGAAGCGGAGTAACTTCCGTGGAGCGAAGGGGTCCTGCAAAAGAGACGCAGAGTCAGAAGTAAGGAGAGCCGCTTGGCGGAAAAGCCCACTACGGAAAACCGGTCCAGGAGTAATTCGGGGCCGGAGAAACTCTTTCAACTGAGACAGAAGCTCGGCCAGAAGGCTAAGCAGGAGCCGACTTTCCGGTTTTACGCATTGTATGACCGGATCTACCGGTTAGATGTACTGGAAGCGGCAGTAACCCGAGTGTGTAGTAACCACGGTGCGCCGGGCATTGACGGAGTTACATTCGAGCGGATAGAACTGCGAGAAGGTGGCATCGGCGAATGGCTGCGGGAGTTACAAGAGGAGTTACGCACGAAGAGTTACGAGCCGCAAGCGGTACGGCGGGTGTACATCCCGAAGGCGAATGGGAAGCAGCGGCCGCTGGGGATCCCGACGATCCGCGACCGGGTGGTGCCAATGGCCACTCTGTTGATCCTGGAACCGATTTTCGAAGCGGATTTCCTGGATGGTTCGTACGGATTCCGACCGGGGCGGAATGCGCACCAAGCGCTGGAGGAGATCCGTGGACACTTACACACGGGTCATCAAGCGGTGTACGACGCCGACCTGAAATCGTATTTCGACACGATTTCCCACGAGAAACTGCTGGCGTGCCTAGCGCACCGGATTGCGGATCGGCAAGTAATCGGTCTGATCCGGCGGTGGCTGGAGGCGGTGGTGGTGGAACCGGATGGGAGCCGTACCCGGAGTCAGTTAGGGACGCCGCAAGGGGGAGTGATCTCGCCTTTGTTGGCTAACTTATACTTACATTGGTTCGATGCTTTGTTTCATGGGCCGCAAGGTCCGGCGCGTTGGGCGAATGCCAAGTTAGTCCGGTATGCGGATGATTTGGTGATCCTCACGAGTAAGTGGAATGCGGAGTTGACTAACTGGGTGGAATCGCGATTGGAAGGTAAGTTCGGACTGGAGATCAATCGCGAGAAAACGCGCGTGGTGGAAGTGAAGCGAGGCGGCGAAAGCCTGGACTTTCTGGGTTACACATTTCGCTGGGACCGGGACCTCCAAGGCCGTCCGCAGTCGTATTTAAATGTGTTTCCGTCGGCAAAGGCGGTGGCGAGGGAGCGGGAGAAGCTGCGCGAGATGACGAATGTTCATCAAAGCCACACGCCGATTCCGCAACTGATCGGCCGCGTGAACCGGCACTTGAAAGGCTGGGCGAATTACTTCAGCTTTGGCTATCCGCGCGGCGTCTGGTGGGATATCGACTGGTTCGTAGCTGACCGTTTGAAGGTGCATCTGGGACGGCGCAGTCAAAGGCCGTACCGGCCGCCGGACGGGGTCAAATGGCATGAGCATCTTCAGAGCTTAGGTCTGATTGCGCTCCACCGTTTGCCCGGAAAGCGGACTGCGAAGCCATGAGGCGACAACTCTTTTGGAGAGCCGGATGCGGGAAATCCGCACGTCCGGTTCGACGAGGGGAGGGGCACCTTCGGGTCCCCTCCTACTCTACCGGCTC
>JAYTQD010000150.1:0-4707 GCA_043746935.1 Acidobacteriaceae bacterium
TGCCGCCTCGGTGATGCTGGCGGTGCTGTCGTTTAATTTTATCGGGGACGCGCTGCGGGATTTGCTGGATCCTCGATCACGGATTGAAGCCGGGCTGTAGGGAGTTCCGATTTCGGCAGTACTGTTCTAAGCTGCTGATTCCAAGGTAAATTGAGTTCTTGACGAATATAGCAAATAGCTATATTGTAATAGCGATCTGCTATATGAAGCTCCACGACAAACTCCGTTACCTGCGTGAAGTAGAAGGGTCGCTGCGTGGGCTGGATCGTCCGCTGACCCAGGCGGAGGTGGTGCGCGCTCTGAATGCGGAACACAAGAAGGGCATCAGTCAGGCGTATCTTTCGCAGATTGAAAGCGGCAAGCGTCCGCACATGACGAACGACACGCGGGCGCTACTGGCGAAATTCTTTAAGGTGCATCCGGGGTTTCTGGTGGACGACCCGGAGGGGTTTCATACCGAGTTGACGTCGGACCTGCGCACGACGGAAGGGCGTCTGGACATTTGGCTGCTGCAAGGAGCGGAGCATTTCCGCACGGATCATGACGTGGCCGAGGTGATGGTGAAGATGGCGCGGCATCCGGATACGCGGGCGTGCTTTATTTTGACGGGGACGATTTTGGATACGCCTGGGCTGGCGGAGCGGCTGCTGGAAGCGCTGGGGCCGGAAGCCGCACCGAAGCCGTCGGCTAAGGGGCGAGCAGCAACGAGCGGGAGGCGCGGGCGATGACTTGGGCGGACTTCTATTTCGTATGTTTCGTGGTCGGGTTTGTGCTGAGCCTGCTGGCCTTCCTGGGCGTGCATGTACACCTGCCGTTTCATTTTCATGGAACGCATCTGCACGGCGGGGGCGGGCACGGTGCGGGTCACGGCGGCCACGGCCAGGGCGCTGCGGGGAATGCGGGCGGGGTTTCGCCGTTCAATTTCGTGACCTTCACTGTGTTTCTGGCCTGGTTTGGCGGGACGGGATTCTTGTTAACGCGGTATTCGCGCATGTGGTTTGTGGCGGGACTAGGGTTGGCGGTGGCCGTCGGGCTGGTGGGGAGTTACATCATCTACGTTTTTATGGCGAAGGTTTTGATGTCTCCCGATGCCGTGCTCGATCCAGCGGATTTCCGGATGGAGGGCGTGCTGGGATATCTGTCGAACCCGATTCGTGAAGGTGGCACAGGCGAGTTGATTTATACGCAGGCGGGAACGCGGCGGACTTGTGGAGCGCGCAGTGACGAGGGTGTGGCCATTCCCAAAGGGACGGAAGTGATCGTGACGCGCTACGAGCGCGGCTTGGCGTACGTGCGGACGTGGGATGAGATGACGGGAACTGGAGACGGGCGACAAGGATAGGGAACTTTATGCGGCGTAACTTTCAAATTGCGATTGGGCTGTTGTGGCTGGCGCCGGTCATCATGTATTTGCAGTACCGCATGGTGTGAGATGCTTTGCCCGAGAGGCTGGCAACGCACTTTGGCGCGAACGGGCAGCCGAATGGATGGATGTCGCGGGAAGTCGGCATGGCATTTCCGCTACTGGTGCTGCTGCCCATACTGCTTCTGGCGACGTTCCTGTTGGGGCGCATTCGGACGCCGGATGCCAGCTCGTGGGCGACGCTTGGTGTTTTCTATGTGGTTCCGAGCGCACTTATTGCAGTGAACCAGCAAATTCTTGCATTCAACCTGCAAGGCACACCGATCCATGTGGTGCCTGTGGTGGGTGGAGTGTTTGCGGCTACGGTGCTGTGCATGCTGTTCTTTCTCGGAACAAAACGCGGTGAGGCGTTACCAAACGCAGAAATCGTCGCTGAGGAAATACATGGGTCGAGGGGTTGGGCGCTTAGCTTTCTCGTGCCGCTAGTTTTGTTTGTTCCCTTGATCATTGGACTGCCGGATTTCACTGGGCGAGCGGTCCTCGTGGTCGTATCGCTGATGATGTTCTTTCTTGGAGCCGCAACGTGGTCAGGGTTTCACTATCGCTTTACTCATGCCGGTCTCGACATTCGAACCTTGGGTCTGCGCCTGCGTTCCATTCCCAAGGAACACATTCGAGACTACCGGCAAGAGCCGTGGAATTGGATGGGTGGTTATGGCATTCGGGGTTTGGGCGAGGATCGGGCGTATGTGTGGGGCAATACGGGTGTTCGCATCCACACATTCGGGGGAAGCGTATTTCTCGGACATGCGGAGCCGCAGCGGTTGATTTGGGATTTGGATGTGTTGACGGCGGGGCTCAAGAGCGCCCCACAGATTTAGAAAGAGTTTCTCTCAGGAGGCAATATGTTCGGTTTTCCCGTTGAGTTTTGGGTGGTGATTGGGTTGGGGGTACTGGCGTTTCTGCTGGCGATGAGTTTTCTGGCGAATCTCTATCGCAAGGCTGGGCCGAACGAGGCCATTGTGGTCTACGGACTAGGTGGTACGCGGGTTGTCAAAGGGCACGGTACGCTTGTGTTCCCGATGGTGCAGAACTGGCGGCAGCTTTCGCTGGAGCTGATGTCGTTTGACGTGGCCCCACAGCAGGATCTCTACACCAAGCAGGGTGTAGCGGTTACGGTCGAGGCCGTCGCGCAAATCAAAGTGAAGTCGGATCAAGAGTCGATCTTGACGGCGGCGGAGCAGTTCTTGACCAAAACTCCAGACCAGCGCGAAAGCCTGATTCGGCTGGTGATGGAAGGGCACTTGCGCGGCATTATTGGCCAGCTTACGGTGGAAGAAATTGTGAAGCAGCCGGAGATGGTGGGCGACCGCATGCGTTCCACCTGCGCGGACGATATGAACAAGATGGGGCTGGAAGTAATTTCCTTCACCATCAAGGAAGTGCGCGACAAGAATGAATACATAGTTAACATGGGCCGGCCGGACGTGGCGCGAATTAAGCGCGATGCCGACGTGGCCACTGCGGAAGCCGAGCGCGATACAGCGATTCGGCGCGCCGTGGCTACGCGCGAAGCTGCTGTTGCCAAAGCGCAAGCGGATCAGGAGCGGGTCTTGGCTGAGACGTTGTCCCTGGCGAAACAGGCCGAGTCGCAGCGCGATCTGGAAGTGAAACGAGCGCAATACCTGGAAGTCACGAAGAAGCAGCAAGCGCAAGCCGACAAGGCCTATGACATTCAGGCCAACATCATGCAGCAGCAAGTGATTGCCGAACAGGTCCGGGTGCAGCAGGTGGAGAAAGAAGGGCAGATCAAGGTCCAGGAAGCGGAAATCAATCGGCGCGAAAAAGAATTGATCGCTACCGTGCTCAAGGGGGCCGAGATCGAGCGGCAACGTATCGAAACTCTGGCGGCGGCCGAGAAGCAGCGCTTGACGGCTGAAGCTGAGGGCCATGCGTCTGCCATTCGTGCACAAGGCGAGGCCGAAGCGGAAATCATCTTCAAGAAGGGTGAAGCCGAGGCCAAGGCGATGAACGTCAAGGCTGAGGCGTTCCAGGAATATAACCAGGCCGCGGTGATCGACAAGCTGTTTACCACCATGCCCGACATTGTCAGGGCGCTCGCTGCGCCGCTGGCGAACGTGGACAAGATCACGGTGATCTCTACCGGCAACGATAGTGCTGCCGGTGTCAACAAGATTACCGCCGATATTACCAAGATGGCTGCTCAGGTACCCGCGCTGTTCGAAACGCTTTCGGGTATGAACCTGACCGACCTGCTGGGTAAAGTGCGGCAGCTTGGCGACAAGTCCGAGAAGCCGCCGCAAGCACCGTCTGCGGGCAAGTAGAAGCTCGTGTAGCCGCGGGCGCCCTCGCCCGCAGTCTTGGTGTTGCGGCTCGAAGAGCAAGAGCACGCGGGCGGGGGCGCCCGCGGCTACACAATCCCCGGCGGTTGCCGGGCACAGAATCAGCGACCACTGTACCGAAAGGAGTTCACTATGGCACTACTTGAGCGAGTTTCCACGTTGGTCCGCGCGAATCTCAACGACCTGATCGACAAGGCCGAAGATCCGGAAAAAATGTTGAAGCAGGTCATCATGGACATGCAGAACCAGCTTTTGCAGGTCAAAACTCAGGTCGCCTTGGCGCTGGCCGACGAGCACCTCTTGGAAAAAAAGCGGAAAGAAAACGAAGAAAAAGCTGCCGACTGGATGCGCCGCGCCGAGTTCGCGGTCGACAAGCAAGAGGAAGATCTGGCTCGCGCGGCGATTGAACGCTCCATGAGCTACAGCGAAATGAGCGAAAAATTCGACGAACAGCTTACAGACCAGAAGATGCAGGTGGAAGGCTTGAAGAACGCGCTGCGCAAGTTGGAACACAAACAAGCCGAAGCCCAGGCGAAGTGTGATCTGCTATTAGCCCAGCATCGTCGCGCCCGTGCTCTGAACAAGGCTAGCGATGTGCATGGTGCAACCACGGACGGATCGAAAGCCGCCGCCTTTGACCGCGTGAAGAACAAAGTCTCGCGCTCGGAAGCCCTGAGCCAGGCGAAAGCTGAAATCGCTGGTGGCGACAACATGGAAGAGCGTCTGGAAAAACTCGAGAAGCAGGAAAAAATAGGAATTCTCCTGGAAGAAATCAAAGCGCGCAAAGCAAAGGTGAATTAACCACAAGGATCAATCAAAGTCCGGGATGCTGGTAAATGCGATGCGCACGGGAGCCGCATCCCGCACTTGATGAAATCCTCCTAAATACACGGCACCTCCTCCGTATTTCGCCTGGATGGAATCCATGGCCTGACAAAGCTTACCCCGTTTTTCTTCTTCTCCCAGCAGTGAGAGCGTGTG
>JAYTQD010000151.1:0-4705 GCA_043746935.1 Acidobacteriaceae bacterium
CGTTCCAGCGCGAGCGCCAAAACCGCGGCCGTCACTCCGGAACCACAGGTCGTGACGATTGGCCGGCTAAGATCGACGCCCGCCTCATCGAAGGTCTGGCGCAGCGCTGCGGCGTCCTGCAAGCTCCCATTGGAAACGACGCGCGCGAATGGAAGATTGAGGCTGCCCGGTATGTGACCGGCACGCAGGCCGGGACGCGGATCCGGCGTCTCTCCACTGAAACGCTCAGCGGATCGGGCGTCCACAACCTGAGTAACGCCATCGGCCAGCATCCGCTTCATGTCGGACAGATCGGCAACCGCCGCGCGATCCAATCGCGCTGTAAACTGGCGCGGCACGCGCTGAATCTGTCCTTTTTCCAGAACACGCCCTTCGCCGGTCCATCGCGGCAGACCGCCGTCCAGAATCACCACATCCTGTGCGCCATAGGCCATAAACATCCACCGCACTCGCGGAGCCGAGAACAAACCGGCGCTGTCATAAACCACAATCCGCATGCCGTCCCCGATGCCAAGCGCTCCCACCGCATCCGCGAATTCCTCGGCCGGCGGCAGCATATGGGGAAGGCTCGAACGCATATCGCGCACCTGATCGATGTCGAGACGCACCGCGCCAGGAATATGTCCCGCCAGGAATTCCGCCGCTGGATCGCGTTGCATCGACGGCAGATAATAGGAGCCGTCCACGATGGCAATATCGGGAGCTTCGAGATGGTCCGCAAGCCAGCTTGTAGTGGCAAAAAGATCTCGTTCCACCGTCATGCCCGCACCACTTCCCGCACCGCGCGATACGCCTGGTCAATCGCCGCGTTCGTATAGGCGCTGGCAGCGGCGTCGGAATTGGCAATCGAAATTCGTCCAAACTGCTTCCGGCCCACCACACAAGGGCGCTCCGCCTCCGGCCAATCCGGATCCGACAGCGAGTTGTATTCGTAAGCGTAGCCGTGCGCCCAGCGATTTACTGTAATTCCAGCAATGTCGCGCGCGGCGTCAAATCCCGCGCCTCCCAGCATCCTCTGAAGTTGTTCCCGGATGTTGTGCTCGAAGATCGAGAACGAATTTCTTATTTTCTAAAAGAAGCTTAGGCGTGACTGCGGCGGCGAACTACGCCCGCCAAGCCCACCAAGCCAGCTCCCAACAGTGAGAGCGTTCCTGGTTCCGGCACCGGCAGGGCAATGTTCACATCTCCGTTCGAGAAGTGCATGCAGGTCGGGCAACCTGAGGTTCCTGCAAGGTGTAAGGTCACCATCCCGTTGACCATCTTGCCGTTCATCCAAAGCCCGGCAACCGTTCCCTTCAAGGTAAACTGATAAATCCCGTTGACTTTCACCGACGTCAAGATCACTGGACCGGAGAACTTGCCGGCAAACATCGTGCCGCCAGGAACGCCATTCTTACCGAATCCCTTGATTGTGAAGGAACCACCCGCGGCAAACGTCCCGCCCTTCAGTAAGGAGCCGCTGTTCAGCTTGCCCGTTGTGAAGACGATCTTGCCGAGCTGCGACGCAGCATAGTTCTTGCCATTCATTCCCTGAATGCTGGAGTAATTCGACCCAAAACTCCGTGTACTAAGAACTCCGCCGCTGTAATATGCCTTACCGTGAAAATTCTGAAAGTCTACGCTGCTACTCGCCCAAGACGCTAAAGGCATCGCAGCTACCAGTGCCACCAACAAAACAATCTTACGCATTCCAAACCCTCCCGAGTGGGTCACAACAACAGTCGTATGAGATTGCAACCTCGCTGTGCCTTCTTGGGGATCGGACACATGACGGGTTATATTCTGATAGTAGCGTGCAATCGGGTACCCTAAATGTTAAAAGCTGATTTATTTTTGGAATCAATCACTTACAGGCGGGAAACTGCACATGAGTATGCAAACATCTGCACTTTATCAGCAATGCATTACGTGTTACTCGGCGAACCCCACCTCTGTGCCAGCAGGTTCGGGCGCTGGGGGCTGATTGCGTCGTGAGGGTAGCCCGGCGTTGCGGATCTTGTACAGCAAAGCGCGGTAGCTGATGTTCAAAGCCCGCGCCGCCGCTTTGCGGTTCCAGTGGTGATGCTGGAGAACCCGCAGGATGATCTTGCGCTCCATCTCATGCACAGCCTGCCGAGTCAGCTTTTTCAATGAGATAGGCCCATCAATCGAAATTTCGGCCGTGAACATATCCGGCTCATGTGGAACCAGATCACCAGTGATTGCCTCTTCCGTTCCGAGGATCACGTAGCGCTTCATCATGTTCTCAAGCTCGCGGATGTTTCCTGGGAAGTGATAAGTCCTGAGAGTGCTCATCATCTCGCCCGAGAGCGCTTTGGCGCGGCAATTGAACTTGTGGTTGTAGTGTTCGAGGAAGTAGTCCACCAGCGCTTCCAGGTCGGCGCGGCGCTCGCGCAGAGGAGGCAAGTACAGGTTAACTACATTGATGCGGTAGAACAAATCCTGACGAAAAGTACCGGCCTCAATCTCGTGCTCCAGCTTGCGATTCGTGGCGCAGACAACGCGCACTTCCACTTTCTTGTCTTCCTGGGCTCCGATGCGGCAAAACTGGCCATCTTGCAGCAATTGCAGCAGCTTAGACTGCAAAGAAGAATCCAGCTCGGAAATTTCGTCGAGGAACAAGGTGCCGCGGTGGGCCATTTCCACGCGGCCAGGCTTGGTTCCGAAAGCACCCGTAAATGCGCCTTTTTCGTAGCCGAAGAGCTCGCTTTCGAGGAGCGTGCCAGGGATCGCGGGGCAATTGACCTTGACGTAGGGGCCCGTGCGCCAGGGCGAGAGCTGATGCACCATGCGCGCGATGATGTCCTTACCAGTGCCGCTTTCTCCCTGAATGAGTACCGGAACGTTGGCGCCGGCAACCTTTTCCAGGCGTTCGCGGATCTGCCGCATGATATCGGTGCGCCCAAAGACCACGGAGTCAGGCGGGATCTCACCGACATTTTGAATCAGCGGACTGCCAGGATTTGTCACTGTTGTGCGCATATTTCTGTACCGCAGCCTAAGTAGAGCACCTGATGCGCCAAAGTTTGCACACGTTAGGCCAACACCGGAAATTCGATGTAACTTATTGATTATTCTATTGTTAGGTCTGTTTTCGCGGAAAGGTGGGCGGGGGTATTGCGGGTCAGAGCGATCCGAGATTGGTACGGGAAAGGAAGGAAAAGACTTTCACACTGTGGAGGAACGTTTCCTAGCAACGGCCTTCTTCGGGGATCTCTTCGCCACCGTAGTTGAGGTCAATGGCCGTTGGAAGCGCATCCCAATCAAGTGGAAATCGTCGCCGTGAACAACGCGGACAACCTTCGCGTCCAGCTTGCGGGTCGTCTTCGGTGCCTTGGCGGGGAGGGTGAAGGGCGCTACCGGGATCTCGAGGAGGGTGTGCATGGCCAACGGTAAGGCACGGCGTGTTGCCACCAGGATGCCCCCAGCGCTCACGTTCAGGCCCGTGGCGAACTCCAGGGACTCCTTGCCATCACTGCCGACACTGCGGAGGAATACGGGGAGGGCTAGGGGTAAGCGATGCCACTTTCGCTTTTCCCTGTTATGTGTCTGACGGTTCAAGGATTAGGCCTCACCCAGTAAATTGACAGTACGGGAGGGGCACCTATCGGGCCAAAATAAGGCTTTCTCCTGAATCGTTAGTACATTTGGCAGTTTTTGGCGTCCCTTTTTGAGAAACACCCGGTACCATCGGCGTTTCGCGAGGTAGCTTTGTACCCAGTTGTCCCGGTTGGTTGCGGGTTTTCTCCCGATTTCCCCTGGTTTTAGGGGTGGAGTCGGCTCGAAGTGTGCAATGTTTTTCCTTTTCTGAGGAAATTTCTGAGAATTTGCGTTGACAGTGAGGCAGTTTTCGACCTAAACTGAAGTCAATTCAGCACCTCCCCCCTTGTAATAGCTGAATTTTGCAGTTCCTCCCCTCGTTCGGCAACCAGCAGCCTTATGTCACCGACGCCCAAGAACGCCGTTTCTCGCCGTGAGCCTGCGGCGAAGTCCGCCTTGCGCTCGCCAGGGTCTGATTCTCCAGTCGTTGATTCCAAAGACTCGTTGGCGGACGTGCAGGAACAGTTCGAACGCCTGCGCGAGCGTTATCAGCGGTGTACGACTTCGCTGGCCTCGGCGGCGCATGACTTGAAGACCCCGTTGTCGATCATTTCCGGGTACGTTGGCGTTTTGCAAGGAGAGAAGCTGGGAGCACTCAATGACCGCCAGCGCGAAGTGCTGGGAGACATGGCTTCGAGCTGCAAGCGGCTGCAAAATTTTATCCAGGATTTTTTGACCTACAGCGTTTTGGAAACTGGCGAGATGCTACTGCGCTTTGAGATGGGCGATTTGAATGCCAGTCTTGGTGAGGTGTGCAGTCTATGGTCGCCGCGCTTTCAGGAAAAAGGATTGGCGCTGTATTTTCTGGCGAATGAGAAAATTGCGCAGTTTCCCTTCGACGCGCCGAAAGTGCAACGCGTGATTTCGAATCTATTGGACAACGCGTGCAAGTTCACGCCGACCGGGGGCACGGTTTGGTTGCATGCCGATCCCTACATGTGGGATCGCCGTTCGACGCAGCCTTCGGCCTTCCCGAATGACCGGCGGCAGCGTTCGCTGTCCGTACCCAATGCCGTGAAGGTGAGCGTGGCGGACACGGGCCCTGGCATTGGCGCGGAGTTTCACCTGGAAGTATTCGACGACTTCTTCCGCATACCCAAGAGCG